>JBGSRY010000197.1:0-17364 GCA_041737325.1 Rhodoferax sp.
GACCGGCGGCTACGTGCTGCTGGCGATGTTGCTGGCCCCCTACCTGCGCAAGTTTGGCAAATTTACCGTGCCGCAGTTCATTGGTGACCGCTTTTACTCCAAGGGCGCTTCCGTGATTGCCGTGATTTGCCTCTTGACGGCCTCACTGACCTACATCATTGGTCAGATGACGGGCGTGGGCGTGGCGTTTGCACGTTTCCTTGGCGTGTCGTCTGAAACCGGTATTTATGTCGGTATGGGCATTGTGTTTTTGTACGCCGTGTTCGGTGGCATGAAGGGCATCACCTATACCCAGGTGGCGCAGTACATCGTGTTGATCCTGGCGTATTCAGTGCCAGCCATCTTCATCTCGTTGCAACTCACCGGCGTGGCGATTCCGCAATTGGGCTTGGGCTCCAACATGGCCGGTACTGATGTGTCGTTGCTGATGAAGCTGGACTCGGTGGTTACTGACCTGGGCTTTGGCAAATACACCACCACCACGGCGGGCAGCACACTCAACATGTTTGTGTACACCATGTCGCTGATGATTGGTACCGCCGGTTTGCCGCACGTGATCATGCGATTCTTTACGGTGCCTACCGTGAAAGACGCACGTTCAAGCGCTGGTTGGGCTTTGGTGTTCATTGCCATTCTGTACACCACGGCTCCGGCAGTGGCGGCCATGGCCAAGTTGAACCTGCACTCCACCATCAACGCCGCAGTCAAGACGGGTGGCGACTTGTACGCCCCAGAAGCCAGCCTGAAAGCTGACGCACAACCTGACTGGATGCTGCGCTGGGAAAAAACCGGTCTGCTGAAATTCCAGGACAAGAACGGTGATGGTCGTATTCAGTATTACAACGACAAATCCAAAAACCCGGAAGCTGTAGCCAAGGCTGCTGCTGCTGGCTGGAAAGGCAACGAGCTGACAGTGAACGCCGACATCATTGTGCTGGCCAACCCTGAAATTGCGTTGCTGCCCAACTGGGTGATTGGCTTGGTGGCTGCGGGTGGCTTGGCCGCTGCGCTGTCCACCGCTGCGGGCTTGCTGATGGCTATTTCTGCCGCTATTTCACATGACCTGGTCAAGAACATTTTCATGCCGGACATCACTGAAAAAGGTGAGTTGATGGCAGGCAAGATTGCCATGGCCGTCTCGATTGTGGTTGCTGGCTACCTTGGCTTGAATCCGCCCGGGTTCGCAGCGGGTACCGTGGCGCTGGCTTTTGGTATTGCAGCCAGTTCGCTGTTCCCCGCCATCATGATGGGTATCTTCAGCAAGAAGATGAATAAAGAAGGTGCCATGGCCGGTATGCTGGCAGGCTTGTTTATTACCTTGTTCTACGTGTTTGCACACAAGGGCATCTTCTTCATCAAGGGTACAGACTTCTTGCCTTTGATTGGTGGACCTAACCCCTTCTTTGGCATCACGCCTGAAGCCTTTGGTGCCATTGGCGCGCTGGTGAACTTTGCCGTGGCGTTCCTGGTTGACAAAGTTACCCCCGAACCTCCAGAGCACATTCAGCATATGGTGGAAGCCGTGCGCGTGCCGCGTGGTTCCAAGCTGGTTAACGGCGCTCACTAAGCGCGGCCATTGCCGCCATCAAATGGCAGGCCGGTTTGCACGGGCAAATCGGCTTGACAATCAAAGCCCTGTCAGCCAAGCTGGCAGGGCTTTTTTCTTCAGGAGGGTTGAATGGTTTTTGACATCAGCGTCGCCATGACGTGGATTTTGTTTTTGGCGCTGTTCCCGATCAGTTTTTTCTGGCTGCGCCGGGTTTGGCGCATCGTCATGCAGCGTGATTTTTCAGAAGTAGCCATCAAGCGCGGCGAGGCACCGCCAGACCCGCAAAAGTGGGCTCCCTATGCCATGGCTATCAACCTGGTTTCGGGCCTGGTGCTGGTGTGCGTGATCGTGGCGGTGCTGCTGGGCAGCTGGGACTACAGCACCTGGAGCGCCATTGCGGGTAGCACCATCTGGTGCAAGTTTTTTGCCGATTTCGCTTTGAGCCGCCATGCCCACGCCAAGTGGGGCAAAAGCAAGGCTTGAACCGACGAGCCTAGCGCCATGTTCAAAGAACTGTTGTCGCAACGTCTGGCTGCCCTGTTTGTTTGCGGCTGGTTGTTGTTGAACTTTCCGTTGCTGGCGTTGTGGGATGTGGATGCCACGTGGTGGGGTGTGCCGGTGTTTCCGGCGGCGTTGTTTGGGCTGTGGGTGGTGTTGATTGCCTTCATTGCCTGGTTGGTGGAACGACCGGCATCCGTGAACCGGAGCGACTGACCATGTTGTCGCCCTGGGTGGTCATTGGTACCTCTTTTGCCTATTTGCTGCTGCTGTTTGCAGTGGCCTATTTTGGCGATTGGCGCGCGCAGCAAGGGCGCTCCGTGATTGCCAATCCCTGGACTTACGCCTTGTCGCTGGCGGTGTATTGCACCGCTTGGACGTACTTTGGCAGCGTTGGGCGCGCCGCCTCTGGTGGTATCTGGTTTTTGCCGATTTACCTGGGCCCCACGTTGGCCATGGTGCTGGGCTGGGTGGTGTTGCGCAAGATGATCCGCATTGCCAAGACGTATCGCATCACTTCGATTGCAGACTTTATTGGTAGCCGCTATGGCAAAAGCCCGCTGCTGGCCGGGTTGGTCACGCTGATTGCGGTGGTCGGGATCGTGCCCTATATCGCGCTGCAGCTTAAAGCGGTGTCGGCTGGGTTCGCCCTGTTGACCCTGGCTCCAGGCGCAGCCGCCACGCCGCAGACCCACTGGGGACAAGACAGCACGTTTTACATGGCGCTGGCACTGGCCGGTTTCACCATGGTGTTTGGTGCACGGCATCTGGATTCGGCGGAGCGACACGAGGGGCTGGTGGCGGCCATTGCGTTTGAGTCGGTGGTGAAGCTCTTTGCGTTCCTGGCTGTCGGGTTTTTTGTGGTGTATGGCTTGTTTGATGGTCTGGGGGATTTGTTTGCGCGGGCCCATGACGTGCCCGAATTGGCGGCTTTGTCAAGGCTGGAGCAAGGCGGCAGTTTCTCTTGGTCGCAATGGTTTGCCCTGACCTTGCTGTCGATGTTTTCGGTGATCTTTTTGCCACGCCAGTTTCAGGTCATGGTGGTGGAAAACGTTTCTGAAGGGCACTTGCGCCGTGCTGTGTGGGTGTTCCCTCTGTATCTGTTGCTGATCAACCTGTTTGTGCTGCCGATTGCGGTGGGAGGTTTGCTGTACTTCAACGGCACCCAGGTCAATGCCGATAACTTTGTGCTGTCGCTGCCGCTGGCGGCGGGGCAAAACGCACTGGCATTGTTTGCTTTTGTCGGTGGGCTGTCAGCCGCTACCGGCATGGTGATTGTGGAAACCATCGCGGTGTCCACCATGGTCTGCAATGAGCTGGTGATGCCGTTGCTGTTGCGCACCCGGCATTTCAGCCACGAGGCGGTTCATGACCTGACCGGACTGTTGTTGCTGATCCGGCGCGCCGCCATTTTGGCGGTGTTGGTGTTGGGCTATGCTTATTTTCACCTGGCCGGTGAGGCCTATGCGCTGGTCAGCATTGGCTTGATCAGCTTTGCCGCCGTGGCCCAGTTTGCCCCGGCCGTGCTGGGTGGGTTGTATTGGAAAGGCGGCACGCGGCGTGGGGCACTGGCCGGGTTATTGGCGGGTTTCGTGCTGTGGGCGTACACGCTGATGCTGCCATCGTTGGCCAAATCGGGCTGGCTTGATGCGGCTTTTTTGACACACGGCTTGTGGCATTTAACCTGGCTGCGGCCCGAGCATTTGCTGGGTATGCAGGGCTTGGATAGTTTGACGCATTCGCTGTTCTGGAGCCTCATGGCCAACTGTGGCTTGTTTGTCGGCTTGTCTTTGTGGCGTGCCCCGTCGGGGCAGGAGGCCAGCCAGGCGCTGTTGTTTGTGGATGTGTTCGAGCGCACCAGCAGCAGCAGCCCGGTTTTCTGGCGCGGCAGTGCCCGGCTGCCCGATTTGTTGCGCTTGTGTGAGCGCTTCATGGGCGCGGACAAAGCGCAAGCCTTGTTTGTGGCGTACGCCCGGCAAACGGGTGCGCGTGATGTACAGGCCATTGCGCCCGATGCCCGGTTGGTGCAGTTTGTGGAGACGCAGCTGGCGGGCGCGGTGGGCAGTGCATCAGCCCGCGTTTTGGTGGCCTCCACCGTTGAAGAAGAAACCCTCACCCCAGACGATGTGCTGCGCATTCTGGACGAAACCTCGCAGCTGCGCGCGCACTCGCACGAGATGGAAGAAAAGTCGGCATCGCTGGAAAAAGCCACTGCTGAACTGCGTGCCGCCAATGAGCAGCTCAAGAGCCTGGACCGGCTCAAAGACGACTTCATGTCCAGTGTGACGCACGAGCTGCGCACGCCGCTCACCAGCATCCGGGCGCTGGCCGAGCTGATGCGTGATGACCCCAAGATCGAACTGGTGCAGCGCAAGCAGTTCATTGGCATCATCGTCAGTGAAACCGAGCGCCTGTCCCGGCTGGTGAACCAGGTGCTGGACATGGCCAAGATCAAGTCCGGCCACGCCGAATGGCATACCGCAGAGGTCAACCTGTGCAGCCTGGTGCAACAAGCGGTGGTGACCACCTCAGAGCTGTTTCGTGAGCGGCAAACCCTGGTGCAGGTGGAGGTGCCCGACACGGCGCTGATGCTGCTGACCGATGCCGACCGGTTGACCCAGGTGCTGCTCAATTTGCTCTCCAATGCGGCCAAATTTGTGCCCGTGCCTGGTGGTCGGGTTGGTGTAAGCCTGCAGGGGGACGATGCCGGCATCACCGTGCGGGTAAGCGACAACGGCCCAGGCGTGCCACCGCCACAGCGGGCGTTGATTTTTGAGAAGTTCCGCCAGGGCGGCGAAGCGGCCAACCGGCCACAAGGGACCGGTTTGGGCTTGCCGATCAGCCGCCAGATTGTGGAGCATTTGGGTGGACGCTTGTGGTTAGAGGCAAGCCCCGGGCAGGGCGCGGTGTTTTGTTTTTACCTGCCCAGAAAAATACAAGTGAGGAGACAGCAATGAGTCCAAAAATACTGGTGGCTGACGACGAGCCCAACATCGTGATCTCGCTCGAGTACCTGCTCAAGCGAGAAGGCTACACCGTGGTCACGGCCCGCGACGGCCAGCAAGCGCTGGAGGTGATTGCCCGCGAGCAGCCCGACCTGGTGTTGCTGGATGTGATGATGCCCAAGAAAACCGGCTTTGAAGTCTGCCAGGAACTGCGCAGCAATGAAGTCACGCAGGCGGTCAAAGTGCTGATGCTCACGGCCAAGGGGCGCGACACCGACGTGGCCAAAGGTCTGGCGCTGGGGGCAGATGCTTACATCACCAAGCCGTTTGCCACCAAAGAGCTGGTGCAGAAAGTGGCTGAAATGCTCGGCCGCACGGCATGAACCGGCTCAAGCTCGATCGTCGGCTGGTGCTGGCGATTGTGGTCATTGGCGTGGCCACGCTGGTGTGGCTGGCCATTACCATGGGCCTGATTGCGTCCACCCTGGCCCCGGCGCAGCGCGCCCTGGTGGCCGAGCAGCTTGCGCCCCGGCTGGTGTTGATCGGCCTGACCTGGTTGTTTGGCCTGGTGTCGATTGCCGCCACACTGCGCTGGCTCTTTCGGCGCTATGCGTCTGCGCCAGCGCGCTTGCTGGAGCAAACCCGGTTGTTGCTGGCGGCCCCCAAAGCCGCCCCCATGGATCACCACGGCACCAAGGAAACCAAAGCCTTGGCCGAGGCCATCTTTGAACTGGTACGCCAGCGCGACAGCCTGCGCGCTGACGTCACCACCCAAATTGCCCAGGCCAGTGAGCGTGTGCAGCAAGAAAAAAACCGCTTGGCCGCCCTGATGGCCGAGCTGACGCAAAGCGTGGTGGTGTGTAACCTGGATGGCCGCATCATCCTCTACAACAGCCGCGCCCGCATGCAGTTCAAAGCCATTTCCAGTGCCCCAGCCCTGGCTGGCGGGGCTGAGCTGATGGGTATTGGGCGCTCGATTTACGCGGTGTTTGACCGCCAACTGGTGGCGCATGCGCTGGAGAGCATTCGCCAGCGCATGGCGCGTGGGGCGGCCAGCCCGTCGGCCCAGTTTGTCACCACCACACAGGCCGGCCAATTGCTCAAGGTGCAAATGGCCCCGGTGCGGCACGTGCAGGCGCAAGACGGTGCAGCGGACATCAGCGGCTTTGTGTTGATGCTGGACAACGTGACACGCGCGTTTGAAGAAGAGCACGTGCGTGACCAGTTGCTGCACGGCCTGACCGAAGGCACACGCTCGTCGCTGGCCAATGTGCAGGCGGCGGTTGAGATGCTGGCTTATCCTGACCTTGAGCCCGACATGCGTGAGCGCTTTTTGAACGTGGTGCGCGAAGAAGTACACAGCATGAGTGCACGCATCACCAGCATGACGCAAAAGGCCACCGAGGGTCTCAAAGCGCGCTGGCCACTGGAAGACATGCTGGGTGCTGACGTGTTACTGGCAGCACAGCGGCGCATGCAGGCGCGCAGTCAACGCCCGGTGACGCTTGAAAACCTGGATGCCAGCCTGTGGCTCAAGGTGGACAGCTTCAGCCTGGCGCAGGCACTGGATTACCTGGCGATGCGGCTGGTGGACGAATTTGACATCCGGTTTTTCCGCCTGCGGCTGCAAGCCAGCGGCAACCGCGCCCAGCTCGACTTGATCTGGACGGGCCAGGCCATGAGCACTGAAACCGTCATGAGCTGGGAAATGGACAGCATGCGGTTTGGTGCCGAGAGCACCCCCCTGACGGTGCGCGATGTGGTGGAGCGCCATGGCGGCGAGATGTGGTTTGAGCGTGAGCGCGTGCGCCACGAGGCTTTTTTCCGGTTTTTGTTGCCGCTGGCCAACCTGCAGGAGCAACAAGAAGCCAGCCAGTTGCTGCCCGGCGACGCACGCCCCGAGTTTTACGACTTTGATCTGTTTCAGACCACCGACCTCAGCAGCGCGCTGGATGACCGGCCGCTGTGCGATTTGTCGTTCACTGTGTTCGACACCGAGACCACCGGCTTGAACCCTTCTGAGGGGGACGAGATCATCCAGATCGGCGCGGCGCGCATTGTCAACGGCAAGTTGCTCAAGCAGGAAAGCTTTGAGCAACTGGTCAACCCGGGGCGTTTGATACCCGCCGCCACCATCCCGATACACGGCATTACGCAAGACATGGTGATGGGCAAGCTGCCCATCACCGAGGTGCTGCCAGCGTTTTACGCTTTTGCCCAGGACACTGTGCTGGTGGCGCACAACGCGGCCTTTGACATGAAGTTTTTGCAACTGCAAGAGAAGCACACCGGGCTGGTGTTCAGTCACCCGGTGCTGGATACCTTGCTGCTCTCCGCCGTGGTGCACCCCAACCAGGAGTCACACCGGCTGGAGGCCATTGCCGAGCGCTTCAACATCACCGTGCTGGGCCGCCACACCGCACTGGGCGACGCGCTGGTCACGGCCGAGGTCTGGCTGCGCTTGATGCCCCTGCTGCAGGCCATGGGCATCACCACCTTGCGCCAGGCGCGCGAGGCGGCGCAAAAGACCTATTACGCGCGGCTCAAGTATTGACTGCAGCGGCATCTGGTTGGCGTTTCCTTGCTGCCTTGCGTTTTTCAATAAATGTCCGTAATATCAGTCAATAAATAATTTGGGACTGTAATTGCAGACATGAAATACAGAGAAACACCTCTTTTGACGCACCAGCACCTGGCTGAAACCGAAGCCATCGGCAGCAAGCTGGCAAGGCTACGGCGCGCACGCAAGGTGCGTCAGATGGATGCGGCTGCACGCGCTGGGTTGGCACGTTCCACGGCTGTGCTGATCGAGAAGGGGGACCCGAGTCGCACCTTGGGCCAGATATGTCGCTACCTTGAAGCCATTGCGCCTGGGCTGTCGTTGCCGGATTTGCTGCAAGAAACAGACCCATCGCTGGTCACTCTGAAACTGGCCGAGGCCACCCAGCGCGTGCGTCCCATGTCAGCGGCTGAACTGCAAAAACTGGACTTTTGATGGCCAAGGACGATGTATTTGTCTTTGCCCATCTGGCGCACGGCTGGGCCCCTGCCGGGCGTTTGTCCATCACCCAGGAGCGCGACGTGCAAGCCTCCAGCTTTGCTTATGGCATCCGCTACATGGAGCGGCCTGATGCGTTTGAAATCGACCCGGTCAGCCTGCGCCTGGCCGACAAGTCACGCGTGCGCGGTGCAACGCTGTTCCCCGCCAACCAGCTCACCCAGTTCGGTGGCATCCGAGATGCCGCGCCCGATGCCTGGGGCCGTCGCGTCATCGAGGCCCAACGCCGGGTACCCGCTAACAGCCTGACCGAGGCCGACTACCTGCTGGGTGCGGGCAGCGACCGCGTGGGTGCGCTGGACGTGCGCGGTTCCTTAGCCAGCCCGGTGCAAGCCGGTGCTGCACCGATTCAGTCGCTGCCCTATGTGCTGGAAGCGTCTGAACGCATTGAGCAAGGCTTGCCGATCCCCAACGCACTGGTCGATTTTTTGGGCTCAGCACCCGGCGCAGGTGGTGCACGGCCCAAAGCCTCGGTGCGTGACGACACCGGCTTGCTCTGGCTGGCCAAGTTTGCTGCAGTCGGCGACACCTTTGATGTGGCCTGGGCCGAGTGCTGCACCTTGCGCTTGGCTCAGCGTTGTGGACTGACGGTGCCCCAGGTCAAAGTGCAGGACATCGGTGGCAAATCGGTACTGCTGATTCGCCGGTTTGATCGCTACTGGCACACAACCGGGACCGACATCGGCCTTGACACGCCACTGCACGACACACGGCCCGGTATGGGGTTGACCGAGCAGCGACTGCCCTTTGTCAGTGGACTGACGCTGGTGGCCTGTGATGAGTTTGAGTCGCGCCTGAAAAGCTACGCCGATCTGGCCCGTGCAGTACGCGATTACGTCCACCCCAGCCTGATTCGTGCCAATACCGAAGAGTTGTTGGCGCGCATGGTGTTCAACATCTTTGTGAGCAATGACGACGACCACCTGCGCAACCATGGTTTTGTGCGAGACCCGCGCTTGCCGGGCTGGCGCTTGAGCCCGCTGTATGACGTGGTGCCGCGCCCCAGTATTGGGTCTGAGCGCCAGCTTCATTTGCAAGTGGGCACGCATGGCAAACTGGCCACGCTGGACAACGTCATGTCAAGCTACAGCGCGTTTACCCCGCAGCGCACCACCGCGATCACCATCATTCACCGCATCTGGGCTGAGCTGCGCCAGTGGCGCACCGCCTTTGAAGACATGGGAGTCCCGCTGCGCCTGATTGACCAACTGGCTTCCGCCATGCGTGACCTTGGGGACATTGCCTCGCCCGCGTTGCAAGCCGAAATCCGCCGATCTGGTTCTGCAGTGCTGCAATCCTTCTGAAGTCCTATTCCAGACCCGTGTCTGACGGTTAGAACCGCCCGCCCGAATAGCGCTGCTGCAGCACGCCTTGCAGGGTCTGGATCACGCTGAAGGCTTCCTTGAGGTGGCTGCGCTCGAAGTTGCTGAGTTCTTCCAGGGGCAGAAAGTTGTCAGGGTTTTGGCCTTGCGTGGTTTGCCGGGCCTGGTGGGCAATGCGCAGTTTGCCCAGAAATTCAAGTGCATCCCGCAAATCACGGGCGGCTTGTTCACTCACTTCGCCGGCTTGCGAAGACACTTCAAGCCGGTCGTGGGTGTTGGCCACGGTGACCCCGGCGGCCAGCGCATAGACGCGTGCCAAATCGACAATCGGCACCAGGCCAGTGTGCTTCATGTCGATGGTGTTGGGGTGCTCGCCGCCCTTTTGCAAGGTGATCTGGCCAAACATGCCCAGTGGCGGGCGGTGCTTGAGGGCGTTGCTCACCATGTGCGCCAGAAACAGGCTGTTGCCCTGGGTCAGTTGCGCCACCATCTGGCGCAAGCCGTCGAGCAATTCGGTTTTGCCGTGAATGGCGCGCAGGTCAAAGAACACACAGGTCAACATCAGCGCTTTGGGTTTGGGCTGTTCGACCCATGTCCGGAAATACTCGGCCCACACCGCACGGGGTTGCCGCCAGGTGTCGGTCATGGCCATCATTTCCCCTGGGCAGTGGATGTAGCCGCACGCGGCCAGCCCGTCACAGACCCACTTTGAGAAGGCTTTGAAATAAGCGCCATGCAACGCAGGGTCAAAGGCATCGTCCAGAATCAGGCAGTTGTCCTGGTCGCTTTTCGCGGTTTGTTCGTGGCGCGCCTGGCTGCCTGCGGCGACCCAGACGTAGTCAATGGGGGCTGGGCCCAGTTCGGCCTCGGCCAGTTGAATCAGGCGGATGGTGATGGCATCGGTGATCGAGGTCACGATGTGGCCGGTGCTGTAGGCGCTGGCATCGGCGGCAGCCAGGTGCTGTTGCAATTGCTTGATGCGCCCACTGATGTGCTTGAGGCCGTCGAGGGTGGTTTGTTTGTAGATGTCGCCGGCCAGGTACACCGCAGAGGTGCTGTGCTGCTCGGTCAGATCCGTGGTGGTGATCATGCCCAGAATACGTTGGCCATCCATCACCGGCATGTGGTGGATGTTGTGGCGCGCCATCAGCAGCAGCGCCTCAAACGCCGGGCTGTTGGCGGCCACGGTCATGGGGGCCAGGGTGGCAATGTCAGACACCGGGCGGCTGATGTCCATGCCCTGGGCCACGACACGGTTGCGCAGGTCGCGGTCGGTCACCAGGCCAAACAGGTGGTCTTGTTCCACCAGCAGGACAGACGACACGCGCAAATCACGCATCAGCGTGGCCACGGCTTGAATCGAGGTGCTGGGGGCAAGGGTGATGGGTGTGCGTTTGATCAGGCTGCGGATCGGGGTGCTGAGCAGGTTGAGCGCTTCGTCACCCGGCGTACCCATGGGACTGATGGGCGTGTTGAGGGGCAGTGAGGTAAAAAAATAAGCCAGCTCGCCATGCCGCTGGCACAGACCGGTCAACACGTCAGGTGCCAGCCAGGCGATCACACTGTGGCTGCCGGCCTTGGCCTGCCAGGTGGTGAGCTGGAGCTGGGGGGTGGCACCAAAGCCAAACATTTCACCACTGTGCAGCTTGATCTTCAGGCCCAGATCTGGGTCAACCAGGCTGACTTCGCCGCTCAGGATCAACCCCAACCGGGTGTGCAGCAGGCCTTGTGCCAGAACCACGCTGGCGCTGTCGATAACCTCGCAGGTAAAAGCGGGCTCAAGGGCGGCGCGATCGGCTGCGCTGATCAGGCTCCAGATGCGGTGTTTGGCAAGGGTGGTGGTGAGGGTTTGGGGAGCATCGGTTTCGCGTGGCATGCGTGCGATGCTACAGCACCTGCATCAATTTTTCGCGAAATTCCGGCAGGCGCTTGGCTCCAATGGCGCTGCTGCCGATTGTTTCTGCCCACTTGGGGTAAATGCCACGGATTTGCTCGGTTGTCTTGCAAGACAAAATGGCTTCCAGCAGTGTCAGGCGGGTGTTGGGTTGAAAGATGGTGTTGACCGTGTTCATCATGAAGTTGCGTGCCATGTCAACTTCTTTGGCGGTGCGTGTGCTGGCCAGTGGGAGCTTGTCAAGAAAGTGGTCGACCAAGTCGCTTTCCAGACTGGTTTTGTGTTCCGGCGCAGGCGCATGTGGTGTGGCTGGTGGGGGCAGCACCGCTGAGACTTCAATGCAGCCTTTGTCCAGCAGTTCATGCAGCAGTTCGGCGATGTCGCTGCCGGCCACAAACGCTGCAAGTTCGGATGCGCTGCGCTTGCCGTCGATCAGGATCAACAGACGTCTGGACACTGGCGCGAGCTTGAGGGCGCGGGTCTGAATTTCTTGTTGGCCGACAGCAGTTTTGGCAAACAGGGAACGACTGAGGTCAAGCACTTGATCAGGCATGGTGAGAACTCAAAGCGGGGATGCGCGGATTTTGATCTTTTTTTTAATGCTGCGGGTAAACCCTGAAGTTTCAAACCACGCTGAAGCCCGGTTTGCGCCGACCAAAGCGCAGCACCCGGGTGGCAATCAGGGTTTCGGTCAAAAAGCACAACAGGGCCAACAAAAAGCAGGTGACACCTGATAAAAAGAGCACGGTGGCGATGCGGAAAATCTGCAACTCGGTGGTTTCCCCCAAGAACAGCGCCATGATGGTCAGACCAATCAAAATGGCGCAAAACGTCAGCAGGGCAATGCAGGCGTTGACCAGACGGCCACGTTTGCGCAGTTGTCGCAACTCTTCCAGCTCGGCCGCCATGGGGGCACTGTCCGGGCTGGCATCGACCCGGGTTTCCAGCACCCGGGCGCGGTCGATGATGCGTGCCAGCCGCCCGGCCACGCTGCCAATCATGCCGGCCACGGCGGTCAGCAAAAAAACCGGAGCCACCGCCAGCTGGATGCCGTGGGTGACGGTGTCAAGATCGGTGGCGAAAAACATGGAGGCTCCTGTCAGGGTGCAAGTTGAGGGGCCGGCGAGAGGGCTGCAACACGTGCCTGCAAAATGGCTTGTGCCACCTCGGCAAAGCCTGCCCCGCGTTCCGCCGTGGTGATGTAGTGTGGCAGGTGCGTCAGGCCCGCAGCACAGTGGCGAATGTTGGCCACGCCCATACTGTGTTTGAAGTGCTGGAACATCGGTTGGTCGTTGCCCGAGTCGCCGACAAACACCCAGCGCTCAAGCTCGTTGGCCAGTTCGCGCCCGTACAACCGCTGCACCAGCCAGCAGGCCCCTTGCCATTTGTTGAAGTTGCCATAGCAGCCATGGATGTGGATGCTGCTGACGCTGGTGTGCATGCCGTCCTGGTGCAAGATATCCAGCACCTGCTGCACCTGCTTTGGCGTCAAGTGGTGGTGTTCGTTGTAGTCAAAGGCGATGTCGGTTTCGCGCCCACCCAGGTCTTTCGCCAGCCGGGCCTGTGGCACTTCAAGCAGCACGCGCTGCGCCGCCTGTTGCATCCGCGTCTGGTTGGTAGCCCGCTCAGTTTTTGATTGTTGGTATATTTTTAATAGCTGCTCGCCCTTGATATACAAGGGCTGGATGCCAATTTTGTTTAAATTTTTTGGCATCAGGGCGAGCGCACCGTTTTCAGCCAGCAGCGCGTGCAACGGCAGTGGCGCGATGCCCTGTGCCGCATCACCTTGGGCCAGACGCTCACACCAACCGATGTGCCGGCCGGTGACTGGAATCACCTGCAAGCCCGCTGCACGCAGGTCGGTTAACGCCTGCAGCGCGTCGGGGGTGATGCCCCCGCGGGTGGTGAGCGTGTCGTCGATGTCGGTGAAGACCCCGGTGATGTGCTGGCGCTCGGCCAGCGGCCAGTCAGAGAGCGGCTTCATGGTCTATCAGCGTCTTTTCAGCCCGCGCTTTGCAGCGCCAGCCCGGCATGCTCGCGCAGCGGGTGGAAGTGGATTTTTGGGAAACGCTCCTGCGCCAGCCGCACGTCATACGGGCTGGTGCACAGGTAGGCCAGGGTGTCGGCGGCATCGCGCGCCATGCGTTGCGGGTAGGCGTTGACAAAGTCTTTCAGTTCAGCGGGCGTGTCGGCGGTGATCCAGCGCGCACCGGTGTACTGGCTGGCCTCCAGGCGGATGTCGGCATCGTATTCACCCTTCAAGCGGTGCTGCACTACTTCAAACTGCAGCTGCCCGACCGCGCCCAGCAGCATGTTGCCACCCATCTCGGGGCGAAACACCTGAATGGCCCCTTCTTCGCCCAACTGCGCCAAGCCCTGCTGGAGCTGTTTGGTGCGCAGCGGGTTGCGCAAGATCACGGTGCTGAACATCTCGGGGGCAAAAAACGGCAGGCCGGTGAACAGCAGGTTGACCGAACCGTCGGTGATGGTGTCGCCCAGCTGCACGCCGCCATGGGTGGTAAAGCCGACGATGTCACCGGCGTAGGCTTCGTCCACCGCCTCGCGGCGCTGGCTCATGAAGGTCACCACGCTGGTGGGCCGCAGCTCTTTGGCGGTGCGCATCACCTTGAGCTTCATGCCGGGCTGGTACTTGCCGCTGGCAATGCGCACAAAGGCAATGCGGTCACGGTGGTTGGCATCCATGTTGGCCTGCACCTTGAACACCACGCCGCTGAAGGCCTCGTCTTCGGGCTGCACCTCTTTGATGACCGGTTGCTTGTTGACGACAAAGCTGCTGGTGCGCGAGCCAGGGGAGGGGGCCAAATCAACCAGCGCATCCAGCACCTCCATCACGCCAAAATTGTTCACGCCCGAGCCAAAAAACACCGGCGTTTGCTTGCCCGCCAGAAAGGCCTCGGCATCGAACGTGGGCGACGCGCCGGTGGCCAGTTCCATGCTTTCCAGCGCCGTTTCCCAGTCGTGGCCAAAGCGCTTGGCCAGCGCCTCGGGGTGCGCCAGTGGCACGGTCTCGAAGTCTTGCGGGCGGCGCTCACTGCCCGACTCAAACACCGTCATGGCCTGGGTGCGCAGGTTGATGATGCCGCCGAAGGTTTTGCCCTGGCCCACCGGCCAGGTCATGGGCACGCAGGGCATGCCCAGCTCACGCTCGACCTCGTCCAGAATGTCCAGCGGGTCGCGCACCTCGCGGTCCATCTTGTTGACAAAGGTGATGATGGGCGTGTCGCGCTGGCGGCAGACCTCAATCAGGCGGCGGGTTTGCGACTCGACCCCGTTGGCCGCGTCAATCACCATCAGCGCCGAATCCACAGCGGTGAGCACGCGGTAGGTGTCCTCAGAAAAGTCCTTGTGGCCGGGGGTGTCCAGCAGGTTCACCACATGGTCACGGTAGGCCATCTGCATGACCGAGCTGGCCACTGAAATGCCGAGCTGCTTTTCAATCTCCATCCAGTCACTGGTGGCGTGGCGGCTGGCTTTGCGGCCCTTGACCGCGCCGGCGATCTGGATCGCGCCCGAGAACAGCAACAGCTTTTCGGTCAGTGTGGTTTTACCCGCATCCGGGTGGGAAATGATGGCAAAGGTGCGGCGGCGGCGGGTTTCAAAGGCGTAGGTCACGGGGTTTTCTCGGGTCGGGAAGGTGGCTGGCCACAGGCTCATGGTGGGCACAACAAAGCGCGCACACAGCCCATCAAGCGCACATGGGGCAGTCATTGGGGAATGTCCGCATTTTAAAGGCTGTGTCCGGGGCGTGACGGGGCGGGTTTGGTGCTAAATTGAGGCTGTTCTTTTTGCACCAGGTAGCTGCACCATGACGATTCAGACGATTCCAACCCACGCCTTTGAGGGGCAACGCCCCGGCACCTCCGGCTTGCGTAAAAAAGTGGCGGTGTTCCGGCAGCCGCATTACCTGGAAAATTTTGTTCAGGCTTTGCTGGATGTGCTGGGTGGCGTGGATGCCGCCGGCCAGTCCGGTCATGCGCTGCAGGGCCAAATGCTGGTGTTGGGCGGCGACGGGCGTTTTCATAACCGCGCTGCGGTGCAAATTATTTTGAAACTGGCGGCGGCCAACGGCGTGGCGCAGGTGCTGCTGGGCCAAGGTGGCTTGTTGTCCACACCAGCGGCCAGCGCGGTGATTCGTGCCCGCCGAGCCTTGGGCGGCATCATCCTGTCCGCCAGCCACAACCCCGGCGGCGCAGACGGTGACTTTGGCATCAAGTACAACGCCAGCAATGGCGGCCCGGCCAATGAGGCCTTGACCGAGGCGGTGTATGCCCGCACCCAGGTGCTGACGCAGCTGCGCCTGAGCGACGCGCCCGATGTCGACATCGACACCCTGGGCACGCGCCACGTCGAGCAGATGCAGGTGCAAGTGATCGACCCGGTGGCCGACTACGCCGCCGTGATGCGTGGGCTGTTTGACTTTGACCTGCTGCGCAGCCTGTTCAAGCGCGGTTTTACGCTGCGCGTGGATGCCATGAACGCCATTGGTGGCCCCTATGCCAAAGCCATTCTTGAAGGCGAACTGGGCGCGCCAGCGGGCAGCGTCGTCAACGCCACGCCGCTGCAAGACTTTGGTGGCCTGCACCCGGACCCCAACCCGGTCAACGCTGAGGATCTGATCGCCCACATGGCCGCTGCGGATGCGCCTGACTTTGGTGCAGCCATGGACGGCGATGCCGACCGCAACATGGTGCTGGGGCGCAACTTTGTGGTGTCGCCGTCGGACAGTCTGGCGTTGATCACGGCGCATGCCAAACTTATTCCGGGCTACAAAAATGGCTTGCTGGGTGTGGCGCGTTCCATGCCGACTTCGGCGGCGGTGGACCGGGTGGCCAAGGCCCTGGGCTTGCCGTGTTTTGAGACCCCCACCGGCTGGAAGTTTTTTGGCAACTTGCTCGATGCCGGTCGTGCCACGCTGTGCGGCGAAGAAAGCTACGGCACCGGCTCCAGCCACATCCGTGAAAAGGATGGCTTATGGGCCATTTTGTTCTGGCTGAGCTTGCAAGCTGCCACGGGCAAGTCGGTGGAAACGTTGGTGCGCGAACACTGGCGCACCTATGGCCGCAACTATTACACCCGGCACGACTATGAGGGGATTGACGTGGCCGTGGCCCAAGCCTTGATGCGCGACCTGCGGACGGCCTTGCCTGCCCTGGTGGGGCAGCGTTGGGGGCAGCGCCGCGTGGCGGTGGCCGACGACTTTGCTTACACCGACCCGGTGGACGGCGCGGTGTCGGGGCAGCAAGGTATCCGACTGCTGTTCGATGACGGCGCACGGGTGATCTTCAGGCTCTCGGGCACGGGCACCGAAGGCGCTACCCTGCGGCTGTATCTGGAAAGTTACCAGGCCGACCTGACGCAACAAGACCAGCCGGTGCAGCAGCAGTTGGCTGAGCTGGCGGCCGTGGCAGAACAAGTGGCGGGCATACGCACGCGCACCGGCATGAGTGGCCCCACCGTCGCCACCTGAAGACAAGATTTATAACGAGGAGCAACAACCATGGTGCATGTAGAAAAAAGAGTCCCGGAAACCCACCAGCTGGTACGCCACACGGTGGCCCTGGTGCTGGCCGGTGGACGCGGGTCGCGTCTGAAGCAGTTGACCGACACCCGGGCCAAACCGGCGGTGTACTTTGGCGGCAAGTTCCGCATCATTGACTTTGCCTTGTCCAACTGCCTGAACTCGGGCATTCGGCGCATGGCGGTGGTGACGCAGTACAAGTCGCATTCGCTGATGCGCCACATGCAGCGCGGCTGGAGCTTCTTGCGCGCCGAACTCAATGAAATGGTGGATTTGTTGCCGGCCCAGCAGCGCGCGGGTGAAGAACATTGGTACCGTGGTACGGCGGATGCGATTTTTCAGAACATGGACATCATCCGCTCCAGCCGTCCCAAATACATCGTCATTCTGGCCGGTGACCATGTCTACAAGATGGACTACTCCATCATGCTCAAAGACCATGTGGCCATGGGCGCGGGCTGCACCGTAGGCTGCATTGAAGTGCCACGCGCCGAGGCCAGCGCCTTTGGGGTCATGGCCATCAACGAGACGCGTCGCATCACCGCCTTTGTCGAGAAAC
>JBGSRY010000202.1:0-3776 GCA_041737325.1 Rhodoferax sp.
CGTGGTGCCGATGGCCGCCAGTCTGGAACCGCCCCCGGCCGCCAGCACCATACAACCGGGCGCGGTGCGCTTGTTTTTGGTGTTGTTGCTGATCGAAGCCGCCGCCTTGATGTTGAAATACATTTGACCCATGCACCCTTCTGAAACACCCACCCCCCCCGACACCATGGCCGTCCTGGAACGCAAGGCGGGCGTGCTGCTGGCACTGGTAGCGGCCGTCATTCTGGGCTTTGTCTTGTATGTGATGATGGCCCGGGGCGTTTTCGAACGCACCCAGCAGCTGGTGTTGATAGCGGACGACTCCGAAGGGGTGATCGTGGGCATGGACCTGACGTTCTCGGGCTTTCCCATTGGCCGCGTACGCCGCATTGAGCTGTCTGACGACGGCAAAGCCCGCATGCTGGTTGATGTGCCCACCCAGGATGCGCGTTGGCTGCGCACCAGCAGCATCTTCACCCTGGAACGCGGCATGGTCGGCGACACCCGCATCCGTGCGTTCAGCGGCATCCTGAGCGACCCGCCACTGCCAGCCAATGCCGAGCGCGAGCTGCTGCGCGGCGACACCGCAGCCGAAATCCCGCGCCTGGTGGCCTCCGCGCGGGCCATCCTGGAAAACCTGGAAGCCATGACCGCTGCCGGTTCCAGCCTGAATTCCAGCCTGGGCCACATCCAAACCACCACCGCCCGCATGACCGGCCGCTACGGCGTGCTCAGCGGTGTATTGGGCAGCGACGAGCAAGCCCAAAAAATCATTCAGACCCTGGAGCGCACCAACGCCCTGCTGGCCAAGACCGAGCAGCGCGTGTTTGGCAGCGGTGGTGTCATGGACAACACCCAGGCCGCCCTGGGCAGCGGCAAAGCGGCGCTGGATCAACTCCACAGCGTGCTGCTTGATACCCGCCAAACCCTGAAAAAGGTCGATGCCGTGCTGGCCGAAGCCCAGGCCGTAGGGGTCAATGCGCGCGTGGCCACCACCGACCTGGGGCCACTGCGCGCCGAGGTCGAGGCCAACCTGCGCAAGCTCGGCCAACTCACCGACGAGATCAACCGCAAGTGGCCGTTTGCCCGCGACACCGAGATCAAACTGCCATGAACAAGTTGCGCTGGACATTGCTGCTACCTGCCTTGCTGCTCGGTGCCTGCACCAGCACCGCCCCCGTGCCAGACTGGCAAGCGAATGCGTTTGCTGCCCTCAAAAGCAGCACCAGCGCCTATCTGGACGGCAACACGCGCGTGGCCGACTTTGAATTTGCACGTGCCAAACACGAGGTCGCCCGAACCGGCAGAGCCGACCTGATGGCCAGAATTGAACTGGTGCGCTGTGCCACCCAAGTCGCCAGCCTGGTGCTGCAGCCCTGCACCGCCTACCAAGCGCTGGCCAGCGCAGCCGCCCCCGCCGAACAGGCGTATGCCGCCTTCATCGCCGGACATTGGACGGGGTTGGATTTGGCGCTGTTGCCCCCGGCCTACCCCGCACTGGTGGCCCAAGCCCGGCAAGCACAGCCCCACGCCACCCCCCCGTCGCTGGCACAACTACAAGACCCATTGGGACGTTTGCTGATGGCTAGTCTGCTATTACAAAAAGAGCTGCTAACCCTTGAAGATATTGGGCTAGCAGTGGAAACTGCATCAAATCAAGGTTGGCGCAGGCCGCTGCTGGGATGGCTGGGCGTACAGCTCAAGCGGCAGCAGACCGTCGGCAACGCGGCGGCCGCCCAACGCACCCAACAACGCATCGAACTGGTGCTGGAAACTACCCCTTGAAGCGCAGGTACCAAGCCAGCGCCGCCGCCGCCAGGCCCAGCACGGCCCAGTAAGGCCAGCGCACCGCTTTTTCAGCGTAGGGGTCTGCCAGGGAACGCTGGGCATTGGCCGGCAACTGTGCCAACTGCGTCAGCGAGGTTCCAAACGGGATGTTGATGCGTGCGCGTGCATTGATGGCCCAACCATTGGCATCCAGAATCGGCCCCAGGTTGCGGCTGCGCAACTTGAACCATGCCAGCAACACCGCCGGCCCCGAGATCAGCAGCATCAAGCCGAGCAAGGCCAGCGGCATTTGCCACCACAACAACGAGAACAAGCCCCCCACCAGTGAAACCGCCATGGTGCCAACCGCGCCCACGGCCAAACCAATGGCCGCAAAAATACCGGCAAACTTGCCGACATCAAACGGAGGAGCAGGCGCGGCCACAGGTTTGGCAGCAGCCTCTGCTGCCCCACGTTTTGAAGTTTCAAGTGCCGTGGCCAACAATTTGTCATCGGCCTCCTTGGACTTGTTGGCCGCCATTTTCTGCGCCTGCGCACCAATCAACCGGGCCAATTTTTTGTAAGGCGACCAAAAGGCCTGCCGCAAACTGATCGGGTGGTCGATGATTTTGCTGATGGTGGCATTCCAGTCGCGCCCCTGGCGGTCATAAAACACACCATTGCGCCCAACCATCAACTGATCTGAGTCACCGGCAGTGAAGGCCGCCGCGATGCTGAGTTTTTCAGGGCCCCGCACACACTCACAATACACCAGACAAATCCGCGACAAACCCGCCAATGCGGCGTGTTTGGCCGCATCGTTCACCGCCACGCACAACTCACAGGAACGCCCGTCCAGGTACAGCGTGCCGATCTGAAAAGTAGCCTTGCCCTGGTGCGTATAAAAATCACGAAACGATACAAAGTTGTTGGCCAGTAACTGCAAGTCGCGCACATAGCGTGCCAGTTTTTCCAGATCGCGCACACCATCACCTTCCGCAGCCGGATCAGGCTTGGCGGCCAACCAGGTGGCGAAGGGGGCCAGCAGGTCTTGCAACGCTTGCCAATCCGCCGCACTCAGACTGTCCTTGGCCCCCAGCAGGGGAGTGACCACCTGGTCACGCAGATTCGCCATACGCGCGGCCCAAGCTGGGTTGAGTCCACCCGACAGCGGCAATTGCCCATGCGCCGAGACATGCGCCAAAGGCAGTGCTTGCACCGCTTGCGCCTCGGTTTGCAAGGTGCTTGAGGCCAACGCCTTGAAGTCATCTTCTGAAGCATTCAAGGCTGCACCCGCACGGGTATCAAAAGCAGCCAACTGGCACCGGGTAAAAAAATCCTGCACCTTGTCATGCAGCTCACACACCAGGGCATGGGCCGCTGCGGTGGCATCGCCCAACGGCAGGGCTTGGACACCTGCGGCCTCCCAAGAGGCCAGGGCGCGGGCGGCATGGCTGGCTTGCGCGGCACTGGCTTCATCCACCGTCAACAAGTCGGCATCGGTTTTGCCCAGCTCGGCGGCCAACGCGCTGGCCGCAGCTTTGATCAACTGCCCGGGTGCATCGTCACTGCGGATCAAGGCCAGTGGAATGCCGTTTTTTTGCTGCACCAGCACCTCGGGGTTGGTCAACCGGTCAAAGGCCCAGGCAACGGCAGCGATCAGCTCCGGGGCGCGCACCTGGCCATCGTTGTCGGTATCAATGAACTGAAGGGTGCGGGCATCAAACTCGATGCCCTTGACCGGGCACGACAGAGCCACCCACAGCTTCTGATCCAGGTCAGCAAGCGACTGCAAGTCGGCCGCGGTGTCGATCCGTGCTTGGTCAAAACCCCCGGCTCGAAAAAATTGCCATGCATGTGCTGCAGATGCCATCAAAAATCTCCTGATACGGTTGTGTGCACTGAAACCGTGATCTTAGCGACACACCGCAGCGCAGCCGTCAAATCACGCGTCCAATCTCGGGCCAGCGCCGGTGCAAGCCCATCCAGGCCAGCAAACCGATAAACAACATCGCCAGCGATGCCGCCGC
>JBGSRY010000276.1:0-9776 GCA_041737325.1 Rhodoferax sp.
TTCATGTCGCGTGCCGTGTTGGCGCAGTAGTCCAGGTCACACGCTGAATCCTGGTTGAAGATGTTGATGGTGGGCGGACTCTTTTGATGGTGCAATGCCAATACGGTCACCACCGACTCCAAGCCACCAGCGCCACCGAGCAAGTGACCCGTCATGGACTTGGTGGAGTTGACCACCGCATGCTTGGCCTGGTCGCCCAGCGCTGCCTTGATGGCGTTGGACTCGTTGATGTCACCCAAAGGCGTTGAAGTGCCATGGGCATTGACATAGTTGACTTGATCGGCATTGACACCGGCATTGCGCAGCGCGTTCACAATGGCACGGCGTGGACCGTCCATGTTGGGTGCAGTCATGTGACCGGCATCGGCGCTCATGCCAAAACCAGCCAACTCGGCATAAATTTTGGCACCACGGGCCTTGGCGTGTTCGTACTCTTCCAGCACCATCACACCAGCGCCTTCACCCAACACAAAGCCGTCACGGTCTTTGTCAAACGGACGCGATGCCGTGGCCGGGTCATCGTTGCGGGTGCTCAAGGCGCGCATGGCGGCAAAACCACCCACACCAAGCGGTGACACAGCCGCCTCAGACCCGCCTGCAACCACCACATCGGCATCACCGTATTCGATCATGCGCCCAGCCTGTCCGATGCTGTGCAGGCCCGTGGTGCAAGCGGACACAATGGCCAGGTTGGGGCCCTTGAATCCGAAGCGGATCGACACATGCCCGGCGATCATGTTGATGATGGTCGAGGGCACAAAAAACGGGGAGATACGGCGTGCGCCACGTTGCACGTATTCAGCATGCACGTTTTCGATCATGGGCAAGCCGCCAATGCCAGAGCCGATGACGCAACCAATGCGGCTGGCAAGCTCTTCATCGAGCGCTTCGCCGGTGGGCAAACCAGCGTCAGCCACGGCTTGCGCGGCAGCGGCAATGCCGTAGTGGATAAAAGTGTCCATGGCACGGGCCTCTTTGGCACTCATGTAGGACTCCACATCAAACCCTTTGACTTCACCGGCAACTTTGCAGTTGAACGATGAGGCATCAAACTTGGTGATCAAGCCCACACCGGGCTGGCCAGCCAGCAGATTGGCCCAAGTGGTGTCAACCGTGTTACCCACGGGACTGACACAACCCAAACCAGTGACAACAACGCGACGACGGGACATAGGGATCAACAGTCTGTGGTTTGTAAAACATAGGCCAGGCCCTGGATGGGCCTGGCTACAAAGGGGATTTCATGGGTGAAGGGCTGCAACCAGCCACTTCACAGGCCTTAGGCCTTCTTGTGCGTATTGGCGTAATCGATGGCGTTTTGCACGGTGGTGATTTTTTCAGCATCTTCGTCCGGAATTTCAATGCCAAATTCATCTTCAAGTGCCATCACCAGTTCAACGGTGTCCAGTGAATCAGCACCCAGATCAGCCACAAAAGCTTTTTCGTTGGTGACTTGGGATTCTTCAACACCGAGTTGTTCGGCAATGATTTTCTTAACGCGTGCTTCAATATCGCTCATGGATTCCCTCTGAGGGTTGTAAAAAGATTGATGATTTTAGCCGGGCTTGAATCAGGTGCTCCAAGCTGGCCTCCAACTGAAAAAATACGCTTCGTTTATAAACGATCTGGCTTACATGTACATGCCACCGTTCACATGCAGTTCTTGCCCGGTGACATAGGCCGCCTGGGGCGATGCCAAATAAGCCACCGCATGGGCAATGTCAGACGGTTTGCCCAAATGCCCCAGCGGAATTTGCGACAGCAGCGCTTTTTGCTGCTCATCAGCCAACTGCGCCGTCATGTCGGTTTCAATAAACCCCGGTGCCACACAGTTCACCGTGATGTTGCGCGAACCCAGCTCACGCGCCAGCGCACGCGTCATGCCCGCCACACCGGCTTTGGCCGCCGCATAGTTGGCTTGCCCCGCGTTGCCACTGGCCCCGACCACCGAGGTGATGCTGATGATGCGACCGTACCGCTGTTTCATCATGGTGCGCATCACGGCGCGGCTCATGCGAAACACAGCCTTGAGGTTGGTGTCAAGCACCGCATCCCACTCCTCATCTTTCATGCGCATGGCCAGGTTGTCACGGGTGATGCCGGCGTTGTTCACCAAAATTTGCAGTCCACCATGCGCTTTGACCACACTGTCAATCAAGGCATCAACACCGGCTGCATCGTTCACGTTCAGCACCTGGCCACTGCATCCCGCATAGGCTGACAGGGTTTGATGCAACTTGGCTGCACCCTCGGCGGTGGTGGCCGTACCAATCACCTTCAAGCCCCGCTTGGCCAGTTCCAGCGCAATGGCAGCACCAATGCCACGCGTTGCACCTGTGACCAAAGCCACCTGGCCTTCAAATTTGATCTCACTCATGGTTTCAAGCTTCCAACACAAAGGTTTTAACGTCGGCCAGGCTGGCCATGTCAAACAACGGCAAGCCCTGCAGGTCCGGGTTGATGCGCCGCGTCATGCCCGCCAGCACCTTGCCGGGGCCACACTCGACCAAGGTCGGCAGACCACGCGCGGCCAGTGCCTGCACACATTCCACCCAACGCACCGGGCCAAAAGCCTGGCGATACAAGGCATCGCGAATGCGCTCTGCACTGTGCTCCACCCGGACATCAATGTTGTTGACCACGTCAATTTGTGGGGCAGCCAACACGATGGCATCCAGTTGAGCCTTGAGCTTGAGCGCGGCCGGCTTCATCAGGCTGGAGTGAAACGGTGCGGATACCGGCAACGGCAACGCGCGCTTGGCTCCCATTTCTTTCAGGCTGATGCAGGCTTGCTCCACAGCGGCTTTAGACCCGGCAATCACCGTTTGACCCGGATCATTGAAATTGACCGCTTCCACAACTTCTATACAATTTTGACCTGTAGCCCTTGTGACTTCTGCACAACCAGCTATTACTTTTGTAGCATCCAGACCTAAAATGGCGGCCATTGCACCCTGCCCTACCGGCACCGCTTCTTGCATCGCCTGGGCACGAAAGCGCACCAACGGGGCCGCCTGTGCCAGTGTCAGCACGCCGGCAGCCACCAAGGCCGAATACTCACCCAACGAATGCCCAGCCAGCGCTTGCGGAGCCACACCCACTTCGGCCATCCAGACCCGATACGCAGCCACACCCGCCACCAGCATCACCGGCTGGGTGTTGGTGGTCAGGGCCAGCGCCTCTTTGGGGCCGTCCTTGATCAGGCGCGCCAGGTCTTCGTGTAAAGCCTCTGAGGCCTCAGCCAATGCGTCACGCACCTGCACATGACCGGCCCAGCCATCGAGCATGCCGACCGACTGTGAACCTTGGCCCGGGAATACAAAAGCAAATGGTTTCATGGTGTTGAAAATTTAAGACAAATTATGCACGTAGCCCTTATAAATTAAGGGCTATTAGCTACAATTTAAGTAGCACAGCACCCCAGGTAAAACCACCACCCACGGCCTCCATCAGCAGTGTTTGCCCAGGTTTGACTTGGCCACTGCGCACCGCCGTGTCAAGTGCCAGGGGAATCGAGGCAGCCGACGTGTTGCCATGTTGATCGACCGTCACCACCACCTTATCCATGGACATTTTGAGTTTGCGCGCGGTGCTTTGCATGATGCGGATGTTGGCCTGATGGGGCACCAGCCAATCCACATCAGCCGACGTTTTCCCGGCTTTGGCGAGCACTGCCCGGGCAGCTTCATCCAGCACCCCCACGGCCAGCTTGAAGACGGCTTGACCATCCATGCGCAACAGGGGCTCGCCCAGCACCTGCCCGCCACAGACATGACCAGGTACGCACAGCATGTCGGTATGCTGGCCGTCGGCATGGATGTCGGTGGCCAAAATGCCAGGCTCTTGGGAGGCTTCCAGCACAACCGCACCCGCACCATCCCCAAACAGCACGCAAGTGGTGCGATCTTTGAAGTCCAGCAGACGTGAAAACACTTCAGCCCCAACCACCAGGGCTTTCTTGGCTGTGCCACCACGAATCAGTGAATCCGCCAGCGTCAGTGCATAGATGAAACCACTGCACACAGCCTGCACATCAAAAGCCGGACCGCCCTGAATGCCCAACTTGCCCTGCAAAATGCAAGCCGTAGAGGGAAACACCATGTCAGGGGTTGAGGTGCCGACAATGACCAGGTCAATGTCCTTTGCATCCACACCGGCAGCCGCCAGGGCTTGGCGCGAAGCCTGCAGCGCCAGGTCGCTGCTGTTCACACCCGCATCAACAAAATGGCGTGCCTTGATGCCGGTACGCTCCACAATCCATTCGTCGCTCGACTCAATGCCTTGGGCAGCCAACTGGCTCACCATGTCTGCATTGGTTAAACGTCGGGGTGGCAGGTAACTGCCTGTACCGGTGATTTTTGAATAAATTTTCATGGCTCAATCTGCAACGATGGACTCGGGGCTGGATGTCAAGGCGACCTGTCCCAACAAGGGCGCGGCATGGGCAATCTTGACCCGAACCCGATCCAGTAAATGATTTCGGGCCGCATCATACGCCCGGCTTAGCGCGTAACCAAACGCCAATTCATCCGCAGAACCATGGCTTTTGAACACCAAACCACGCAGGCCCAACAACGCACCGCCGTTGTAGCGGCGATGATCCATCCGCTTTTTAAGCGCAGATATCACCGGATAAGCAACCAATGCCGACATTTTCGTAAAAATATTCCTTGAAAACTCCCGCCTCAAGAAATCAACAATCATCCCGGCCAAGCCTTCACTGGCCTTCAGCGCCACATTACCCACAAAACCATCACACACCACGATGTCTGCAGTGCCTTTGAAGATGTCATTACCTTCAACATTGCCATAAAAATTCAAATCGCCAGCTTTAGCAGCTGATCGCAGCAATTCACCAGTTTTTTTAATGACTTCGTTGCCTTTTATAGCTTCTTCACCAATATTGAGCAGGCCAACACTGGGATTTTCGTCACCACTGAGCACCGACACCAACGCCGACCCCATCACGGCAAACTGCAACAGGTGTTCGGCCGAGCAATCAACATTGGCCCCCATGTCCAGCACGGTGGTGCCGCCACCCTTGGCGTTTGGAATTTGGCCGGCAATGGCGGGACGGTCAATACCTTCAAGGGTTTTTAAAAGATAGCGTGAGATCGCCATCAAAGCACCCGTATTGCCTGCAGATACCGCTGCTTGTGCCACACCATCTTTCACCTGCATGATCGTCACGCGCATTGATGAATCTTTTTTGCGACGCAACGCGACTTCCAAGGGATCGTCCATGGTGACCACTTCACTGGCCAACACCACCTTGGCACGGGCATGCGCATACCCAGCCATACTCTCCGGCAAGCCCACCAGAATCAGCTGCACATCGGCATGCTGATCCAAAAACCGGGTACAAGCCGGCAAAGTGACACTGGGGCCATGGTCTCCGCCCATGCAGTCAACAGCAATTGTGATCATGTTTTAAAACTCGCCCACATCCATACCAAGACCGAGCCAATAAGCGCAAGAGCCGAAAAATCAAGCCGCAAATCGACCCACAAATGCAAAGGCCCGGGGCTACACACAACGGTAGCCCCGGGCCTTGGGTATCTGAGCGAATTTAGGCTTCAGATTTTGTTTTCAGCACCTGACGACCACGGTAAAAACCGTTCGGGCTGATGTGATGACGCAGATGGGTTTCACCAGTGGTCGCTTCCACAGCGATACCAGGCACCACCAAAGCGTTGTGCGAGCGGTGCATACCGCGCTTGGAAGGGGACTTTTTGTTTTGTTGGACGGCCATGTTTCCGCTCCTAAAGGCTGTGAGCTGCCAGGGTAGCAGCAACGGGGTTGGTTGAATTGAACGCGCACGTGGTCGGTACGCAAAGACTGCAGAGTATAACCCATGCAATGGATGATCCCAGACCTGGACTATCCAGACTTCAGGATGGTTTGCGGTCTTTCAGTGCAGCCAGCACCGCAAAAGGGTTCGGCTTGGGGGTTTCTTGCACAAAATCGGCATCAGCCGCCGACAATTTCAGTGCCACCGGGCAACTGTCATGGCGTGGCACCAGAGGCAAATCCATCAGCACTTCGTCCTCTATCAAAGCCGTCATGTCAAAGTCTTGGCTCTGCACCAGCACATCTTCAGGCGATTCATCGTCTTCCTGCTCAGCCTGGGCTTCGGTGTCCACAAACCGAAAAGTGCGATCGATTTGAACCGGCACATCCACCGCTGTCAGACAACGCTGACAGGTCAAGGGCAAGCTGACCTGCACCTGCACATGCAGCCACGCTTGCGCTTGTCCGGCCGCATCCGGCTTGAGCTCGCCCTGCACCGCCCACTTCAATGGACATTCAGCCCCAAGCCCTTGTGTTTCATCTATGAGACGCTCAAAATTTGATAGCAAATTTTGCCCGGAAAGCTGGCCAGCAGAGGCAGCAAATGCCTTGATATCGAGTTTTTTGGGAGGTGTTTGTGACTGCATCCCAGCAGTGTAAGAGAATCCTGCCATGACTGAAACCACGCCACGCCAGCTGATACTGGCCTCGACCTCGACGTACCGCCGCCAACTGCTGGAACGTTTGCGCTACCCCTTCACCTGCGTTGCGCCAGCGGTCGATGAAGCCGCCCAAGCCCATGAGATGCCACAAGCACTGGCTGTGCGGCTGGCACTGGCCAAGGCCAACGCGGTGGCGCAGCAATACCCGCACGCGGTGGTGATTGGCTCCGACCAAGTGGCCGATCTGAATGGCCTGACATTGGGTAAACCCGGCACACATGCGCGTGCCGTGGCGCAACTGCAGCGCATGCAAGGGCAACTGGTGGTGTTTCAAACCGCCGTCTCCGTGGTGTGCCGGTCCAGCGGCTTTGCACAAACCGAATTGGCACAAGTCAAGGTGCAATTCAGACCGCTCACCGATTCCCAGATCGAGGCCTATTTGCTGGCTGAGCGTCCCTACGACTGCGCTGGCAGCGCCAAGAGCGAAGGACTTGGCATTGCCTTGCTGGCACGCATTGACAACGATGACCCCACCGCCCTGATCGGCCTGCCCTTGATCAGGACGTGCCAACTGCTCAGCGCCGCGGGCATCAAGCTGCTGTGACCATGCAGACCAACACCCCACCCGCCGCCCCAGGCCGCCTCTACCTGGTGCCCGCCCCACTCGACTTTGGTTGCCAACAAACGCCTGATCTGCAGGACACCATGCCCATGGGCACGCTCACCACAGCCGCCAGCCTGAGCCACTGGATTTGCGAAAACGCAAAATCAGCGCGCGCCTACCTCAAACGCGTCAACGAGATCACCCCGCTGTGCCAACCAATTCAGGCGCTCTCACTGGTGGAATTGCCGCGCGAAGTGCATAAAAAAGGTGATCACAACGGCAATTTTGATGCCCGTCCCCTGCTGCAACCGGCCTTGGATGGCCACCACATGGGCCTGGTCAGTGAAGCCGGTATGCCCGCCGTGGCTGACCCGGGCTCATCGGTGGTGCGCGCCGCGCACGACCTGGGACTGCAGGTGATCGCGCTGGTGGGTCCCGTGTCATTGTTGATGGCCTTGGCTGCCAGTGGCCTGAACGGGCAAAACTTTGCCTTTGTTGGCTACCTGCCGCAAGACCCGCAGGACCGTGTGGCCCGCATCCGCGAGCTGGAAAGCCTGGCACTGAAAACCGGTCAAACCCAGGTGTTCATTGAAACCCCCTACCGCAACCTGGCCATGCTGCAAGCGCTGCTGCAGACGCTACAGGCCAACACCCGCCTGGCCACCAGCAGCGGCTTGACGCTGAGCCATGCCAACACCGTGAGCCGCACCACCAAGCAATGGAAAGCCGTGTCCCACACGCTGGACAATGCCACGCCAGCGGTGTTTGCAATCGGGCGCTGAAAACAAGCTAAAAACAGCTGCTCAAACCCGGCTGCGCCTCACGCTCAGCAGCCTATTTCAATACAGCGGTGGCCTTCAAAGCCTGCACTGCGCCTGAACCCATGGCTGCACCAAAGCGTTTGACCAGCCGTTCGGCCACGTTGTCACGCCGCGTGTAGTCAATGATTTCCTCCGCTTTGACCACTTCTCTGGCCACAAAGTCGAGGCTGCCCAACTGATCCGCAAGACCCAGTTCAATGGCTTGTTGTCCGCTCCAGAACAAGCCGCTGAAGGTGTCGGGTGTTTCTTTCAGGCGGGCTCCACGCCCAGCGCGAACCACGGCGATGAACTGCTGGTGAATCTGGTCGAGCATGGTTTGGGCATAAGCACGCTGGGCCTCGGTTTGCGGACTGAAGGGGTCCAAAAAGCCTTTGTTGACACCGGCGGTCATCAGGCGGCGCTCCACCCCCAGCTTGTCCATCAAACCGGTAAAACCAAAGCCATCCATCAGCACACCGATGCTGCCCACAATGCTGGCTTTGTCGACAAAAATCTGGTCCGCTGCCACCGCGATGTAATAAGCCGCTGAAGCCGCGGACTCTTCCACCACCGCGTACACCGGTTTTTTGTGCAGGGCTTTGAGGCGCTTGATTTCGTCGTTGATGATACCGGCCTGCACCGGGCTGCCGCCAGGTGAGTTGATCAGCAACACCACCGCTTGTGCACCGCTGTCTTCGAACGCCGCGCGCAAGGAAGAAACAACCAGTTCAGCACTGGCTTCCGCGCCCGAGGCAATCTCACCTTTGATTTCAATCACCGCCGTGTGCGGCGTGGTCACATTTTTACCCGCAGTGCCTTCGCTGAAACCAACCCAGGCCACCACCACAAACAAGAGCAGCCAGGCCAGGCGCACCGCCGTGCGCCAACGCCGCGCCAGACGTTGCTCATGCAAGCTGGCAAAAGCCAACTTTTCCAGCGTGGCGCGTTCCCAGCCAGGGGTTTCTGGCAGCGCATTGTGAGCTATTTTTTTAGTAGCATCTCGCCCTTTATCTTCATGGGCTACAGGCTCATTTGCTGTAGATTCTTGGGCAAGGGGGGCAGCTGTATCAGCCACAGTGTCAGGTTTATTCATATCAAAAAACAGCTTGAAATTGGTCTGCAGTATGCCAGTGCACCTCACCGTCGGCCTCCGACACCTCAATTTTGACCAGGCCGCCACGACACGGCCCCATGCGGCAGTGCCCGGTTTGCGGCGCGTACATGGCCCCGTGCGTGGCACACATCAACCAGTGGCCGGTGGTGTCAAAAAACTCGTTAGGTTGGTAATCCATTTCCATCGGCACATGGCTGCAGCGGTTTAGATAGGCATGCACAACGCCTTGGTAACGCACCGCAAAAGCGGCCTCAGGTTTACCGTAATACGACACCTCAAACGGCACGGCCTTACCGCTGTCAACCAGTTCGGCCGAGGCACACAGCAACACCGCGTTGCACAGGGTGGCTTTATCAGGCATGGTGGCTCAACCAGTCGTGCAGTTGTGCCACGTTGTGTGCTACATACAGGGGCGAGAGGGCTTCAAACTCTTGCGGCTCGTGGGCCCCATAACTCACCCCGACACTGGCACAACCTGCGTTCAACGCCATTTGCAGGTCATGGGTGGTGTCACCAACCATCAGCGTGCGCTCAGGGGCTACGTCAAACTCGGCCATCAACTCCCGCAGCATCAAGGGGTCGGGTTTGCCTGCCGTTTGGTCGGCGGTGCGCGAGGCATCAAAAGTACCTGCCAGCGTGGATGTGGCCAGCGCCTCATCCAGCCCACGCCGACTTTTGCCAGTGGCCACCACCAACAAATGACCGCGCGACTTCAAGTCCGCCAGCATCGGCAACACCCCCTCAAACAGATTGATTTCATGCTGAATGGCAAAGTAGTGGTGGCGGTAACGGTCGCCTAACTGCGG
>JBGSRY010000282.1:0-6958 GCA_041737325.1 Rhodoferax sp.
CGCAGCTCTGGCATGTGGGCGCGGTGCGTAACCCGCGCACCAAGTGGTTGCCGCCCATGCCTTGGGACTCCCCATCGGGTGTGTCGCGCCCCGGCAAATCGCTGGGTGAACCCATGACCGATGCAACCATTGCCGACACCATTGCCGCTTTCGCCAAAGCTGCCGGTGCGGCCAAACGGCTGGGGTTTGACTGCATAGAACTGCATGGTGCGCATGGCTATTTGATTGATCAATTCTTCTGGGACAGCACCAACCAGCGCACCGACCGCTATGGTGGCCGCGACCTGGTGGCACGCGGACGATTTGCGGCCGATATCCTGCAAGCCGTTCGCGCTGAAGTGGGCCCAGACTTTCCCATCATCATTCGCCTGTCGCAATGGAAGCAACAAGACTACAGTGCGCGCCTGGCGCAAACGCCCGACGAAATGGCGACCTGGTTACAACCTTTGGCGGACGCGGGTGCGGACATCTTCCATTGTTCCCAACGCCGTTTCTGGGAGCCCGAGTTTGAGGGCTCTGACCTGAACTTTGCCGGCTGGGCGAAAAAACTCACGGGCTGCCCGACCATCACCGTGGGGTCGGTTGGTTTGAGCGGGGAATTCATTGCCGCTTTTGGAGGCGAAAGCTCGCAACCAGCTTCACTGGACGAGTTGTTGCGCCGTTTTGACCGGGGTGATTTTGACTTGGTTGCGGTGGGCCGTGCACTGATCAGCGACCCGGATTGGGCGCTCAAGGTGCGTGACGGCCGCAGTGCCGAGTTGTCTGACTTTTCACCAGCGGCTTTGGGCACGCTGGTTTAATCAGGAAGCGCTGCGGCGCTCACAGTGCATACAGCGCCACCAAGCCCAACACGGCAGGCAAGGTCTGGATGTACAAAATGCGCCGCATCACCGTGACCGCACCCCAAACGCCAGCCACAGCCACGCACACCAGGCCGTAGCTGGCGAAGGCTTGGGCGATGGCCAGGTTCGGATAGACCAGACCCAGCAGCAACGCAGCCGCCAGAAAACCGTTGTAAACACCCTGGTTTGACATGGCGACGGCACGCGTTTGAATCTCATTCTTGGGGATGCCAAACACTTTGGCACCGCGTGTTTTGAACCACACGGTTTCCAGTAAAAAAATGTAGATGTGGATCAGGCACACCAGGGCGATCAGGATTTGGGCTAAAAAAGGCATGCGGCAGTTTCTGGTTAGAGTGCTTTTTGGATCAACGCGCCGCGGTACAGGTAAGGCAGCAACGGTGGCGTGCCTGGTTCGACCCCGCCGCGGTTTTCAACGCTGATGGCGAGCTGGGTGATGCCAGCCAAAGTCTTTTCAGTGATGGGCAACTGTGCGGTTCTGATCTTGGGTGTGAGTACCCCCAACGATACCGGTTTGTCGCTGTGGCTGTTGTCCCACAACTGCATGCTGTCGTTGGGGCCTTCCTTGATGTCGGTCAGGCGTTGCAGCATCAAAAAATGGTCCTGCGGGTCAAATGTCACCAGCACACCCGGCGCTTGCTTGGCATCGAGCAGCACCGCAATGTATTTGGTTTGTGGCACGTTCTTGACTTTGGCTTGCAGGTGGCTGATCTGGGCGTTGAACATCTCAAACAAGCTCACGCCGGTGGCGGCCATGACGGCCACCACAACCAGCAGCACGATGGCCAGCAAACGCCAGCCGGTGGTGTAGGGAGGAACGGGGGGTAATGCAGTCGTTTCGGTTGGATTCATGGGGAGTGTCCGGTTATTTCAAGGCCGCAACATACGACACCACCGCTTCGATATCGGCATCGGTCATGAGGCGTGTGTTGTCGCTCATCAGCGGGTTGGTGCGCGCGCCTTGGCCACTGCGGTAACGCTTCAGGGTGGTGGTCAGGTAGGCTGTTTGCTGTCCGGCAATGCGTGCAAAGGTCTGGTTGCCATGACCATCATGGCCGTGGCAACGAAAACAAATCTTGTCAAAGTAAGCTTTGCCTTTGGCGGCCAGTGCTGCATCTTTGGCGGGGGCTGTAAGCACCGTTTGCGTGGCAAAAAACAACACCACGCCCACTTTTTCGTCGGCGCTCATGGCCTTGATCATGCCTTCCATGAACTCAAAGCGCCGCCGGCCATCGGCAAACAGGCGCATTTGCTCCAACAAATAGCTGGGGTTTTGCCCCGCCAGATTGGGAATGTCAGGTTTGACGCTGTTGCCGCCTTCACCGTGGCAGTTGGCACAGATCATGGCGACGCGGCGACCCTTGAGGGTCAAGTCAGCGGCCAGTTGCGGGTTGGCTTGTACCTCGGCCAGACGGGCTGGTAAATCCACATTGAGCTGGGGCTTGTGGGTCTGTGCTGAACCCTGCAGGGCGGTGGTCAGGAGGATGCACGCCAGGGTGCTGTGAAAGATGGTGCTGCGCGTCATGATGTTGTTCCAGTGATCAAGCCAGACGAGCCTGGTGTTGTGCAATTTGAAGTCGTACCTGGCGTGGGGCCGTGCCGCCCAGCACATCACGGGCGTGCAGCGAGCCGTGCAGGCTCAAAACTTCGAAAACATCTTTTTCTATCGACGCATTGAAACCCTGCAATACCGCCAGGGGCAGCTCCGACAGGTCAACTTGGTGGCTGATGGCGGCTTTGACCGCGTGCGCCACGGTCTCGTGGGCATCGCGAAAGGGCAGGCCCTTTTTAACCAGATAGTCAGCCAGGTCGGTAGCCGTGGCGTAACCGCGCAGCGCCGCTTGCTCCATGGCTTGCGCATTGACCGTGATGCCACCCTCTTTTTGGCCGGTGGCGGGGTTGAGTTGGCCGCCCATCATTTCACTGAAGATGCGCAGGGTATCTTTGAGCGTATCCACGGTGTCAAACAGCGGCTCTTTGTCTTCCTGATTGTCCTTGTTGTAGGCCAGGGGTTGGCCTTTCATGAGGGTGATCAAACCCATGAGGTGACCCACCACGCGGCCGGTTTTGCCGCGTGCCAGTTCCGGCACGTCAGGGTTTTTTTTCTGCGGCATGATCGAGCTGCCGGTGGTGAAACGGTCGGCAATTTTGATGAAGCCAAAGTTTTGGCTCATCCACAACACCAGTTCCTCACTCATGCGGCTGATGTGCACCATGCACAAGCTGGCCGCAGCGGTGAATTCGATGGCAAAGTCTCGGTCGCTGACCGCATCCAGGCTGTTTTGGCAAACCTGCGCCAGGCCCTGCGCATCGACCATGCCCAGGGTACGAGCCACACGCTCACGATCCAGCGGGTAGCTGGTACCGGCCAGCGCGGCCGCTCCCAAGGGCAGGTAGTTGACGCGGCGGCGCACCTCAAGCATGCGCTGGGCATCGCGGCTGAACATTTCCACATAGGCCAGCAGGTGGTGGCCAAAACTAACAGGCTGTGCCACCTGCAAGTGGGTGAAACCTGGCAGGATCACGTCCACATGCGCAGCGGCCACTTGCAGCAAGGACGTTTGCAGGTCTGCCAGCAGTGCGCTGATCAGGTCAATTTCACCGCGCAGCCACAGCCGCACATCGGTGGCCACCTGGTCATTGCGGCTGCGTCCGGTGTGCAGGCGTTTGCCGGCATCGCCAATCAGCTGCGTCAGACGTGCTTCGATGTTCAGGTGCACGTCCTCCAGATCGAGCTTCCAGGCAAACGCGTCAGCTTCGATTTCGGTGGTGATTTGGGCCAGGCCGCGCTGGATGTCGGCCAGGTCTTGCGCCTGGATGATGCCTTGTGCGCACAGCATCTCGGCATGCGCCAATGAGCCCGAGATGTCGGCCTGCCACAGGCGTTTGTCAAAGAACACGCTTGAGGTATAGCGCTTGACCAGGTCGCTCATGGGCTCAGAAAACAGCGCCGACCAGGCTTGGGATTTTTTATCGAATTGGTTTTGACTCATCGCAGCTCAATAGTGGGGCAGGGGCTATGGCCCCGAGAATCATCAATAATGGCCAGGTGTCCCGACAGAACGCCAACCCAAGCAGATGCATGAAAGATAGCCAAATTTTATCGGTCTTCCAGGAACCCGCTTCACGGCCTGCGCCGGATGCCGTGCCACAGCCGGTGGCGCTGGTGTTTGATGCCTGTCATGTGGGCGTGGTGTTGCGTGCTGTGGTGTTCGTTGAAGCGGTGATGGCAGTGGCCGCCATGTTTGATGCGACTACCCTGCTGGACTGGGCCACACGTCTGTCACTGATCACGGCCGCCGCCTTGCCTGCCACCTTGGTGTGGTTGCTGATGGCCTGCAGCCTGAAAACGGTTTTGGCACGGTTGCGCCCGGCCTGGCAACAAGCCGCAGGTGTGGCATTGGGCGCGTTGGCCGGGCTTTATGGCTGCGGCGTGCTGGCCCTGGTGGGTTTGCTGGAATCCGCCCCGTGGTACGCCAGTGCCTTTGCCGGGGCTCTGCTGTCGGCCGCTTTGGTGGCGGCGCTGGTGTTGCGTGCCAAGGGCCGCGCACCTGCGGCTGCAGCGGCGCGACTGGCAGAGTTGCAGGCACGCATCAGGCCGCATTTTTTGTTCAACACCCTCAACAGTGCCATCGCTCTGGTACGTGCCGAGCCACGCCAGGCAGAGCGCTTGCTGGAAGACCTGAGCGACCTGTTTCGTGCGGCCTTGATGGCCCAGGGCGAGTCCGTCCCGCTGGCTGAAGAAATTGCGCTGGCCAAAGCCTATCTGGCCATTGAACAAGTGCGCTTTGGCACGCGCATGCGTGTGCAATGGGCGCTGGATGAGCGGGCCAACGCCGCCCGCTTGCCGCCCCTGTTGCTGCAACCCCTGGTTGAAAACGCCGTCAAGCACGGCGTGGAGCCCAGTGCCAGCGGGGCCGACATCAAGGTCAGCACCCAGTGCCGGGGTTCCCGGGTGGTCATCAAGGTCAGCAACACCGCCCCGGTCGCCAGCACCGAAAGTGGCAGTGGTCTGGCGCTGGACAACGTGCGCCAACGTCTGGGCTTGCTGCACGATCTGCAGGCGCAATTTCAAAGCGGCTTGAAAGACGGCGTGTTTCAGGTCCGCATCGAGCTGCCCGTATGACTTTTGAAAGGGAATGGCCATGACCCTCAAGGTGCTGGTGGTTGATGATGAAGCCCTGGCGCGCAGCCGCTTGTGTGGCTTGCTGGCCGACTGCACGCAACCCGCCGCGCAGGTGCTGGGACAAGCCAGTAACGCGGCGCAAACAGTGGAATTCTTGCAGCACCATGATGTGGACGTGGTGTTGCTCGACATCCACATGCCAGGCATGGATGGTCTCAAGTTGGCGCAAACCTTGCGCGCTTTGCCGCATCCGGTGGCGGTGGTGTTCATCACCGCCTATGCCGAACATGCCGTGCAGGCGTTCGAGTTGGAAGCGGTGGACTATTTGACCAAGCCCGTGCGCCTGGAGCGAGTTCAGTTGATGCTACAAAAAATAGAGCGAAATGTTGATTTAAATAGAGGGCAAGAGCCTGATTTGACTCGGGATTTTTTGGTCATACAGGAACGTGGACGAACGCAGCGCGTGGCACTGTCGGAGGTGTTGTACCTGAAGGCTGAGTTGAAATACATCACAGTGCGCACGGCCCAGCGCAGCTTCATCCTAGAAGGCTCCTTGTCAGAACTCGAAGCCCGCTATGGCAGCCGTTTGGTGCGCATTCACCGCAATGCCTTGGTGGCACGGCGCGCCGTGCGGGCGCTGGAAAAACACCACGACCCTGACGAGGGCGACGGCTGGGCGGTGCGACTGGACGGCATTAACGAGGCGCTGTTTGTGTCGCGCCGCCAATTGGCGGCGGTGCGCAGTCTGGTGAGCCAGGTGACCGCATAATTCAAACCTTCTTTGCTGTTCAGAGTGTGTTTTTATGCCATCACCTTTAACCCGTCGTGCCGATTTTTCTACCCGCCATGTGCAGCGGTTCAGCAATGAACCAGCCATTGAGCAAGCCTTGGTGCAGTCGTTTTTTGACAAAAAAGTGGGCTTTTTCGTGGATGTCGGAGCCAACGACCCAGTGCTGGATTCGCAGTCCCAGCACCTGGAGGTGCTGGGCTGGAACGGGTTGCTGGTCGAGCCCGATCCGGACTGCTGTGCGTTGTTGCGCCAGTCGCGCACGGGGGTAGTGGTCGAAATGGCTTGTTCCAGCCCAGAAAATGCCGGTAAATTTTTGCAGCTCAACCGTGCCGGGCCGCATTCGACACTCGAAGATCAGCCCATTGCCTTGGGAGCTGTGGTGCGCGCCACTGTGCCGGTGCGCTGTGAAACGCTGGACACGATTCTGCGCAGCCACCGCGCACCGGTCGGCTTTGACCTGCTCTCGATTGATATTGAAGGGCATGAACTGGTGGCTTTGTCAGGCTTTGATTTCGCTTACTGGAAGCCGCGTCTGGTGCTGCTTGAAGACCATGTGACACATCTCAAAAAGCACCAGTTGATGCGGCAAAACGGCTATCAATTGCTACTGCGCACCGGACTCAACAGTTGGTATGTGCCAGCTCAGCCAGGGTACACCGCTTCATGGGCTGCACGCTTTGAATTTTTCCGCAAGTACTACCTGGGGCTGCCCTTGCGCAAGTGGCGCTATTCGCGCTAAGCAGCACCCTGGTGTGGCTCACCACGGCCTGTCGTTTAGCCGGTGTTGCGCAAGCCCGCAGCAATGCCGTTGATGGAAATGTGAATGCCGCGTTTGAGCCGGTCATCGGCAAGGCCTTCGCGGTAGCGGCGCACCAGTTCCACCTGCAGGTGGTGCAGCGGGTCAATGTAGGGGAAACGGTGGCGCATGGAGCGCTGCAGCGCGGCGTTGTTGGCCAAGCGCTGCTTTTGCCCCGTGATCAGTTCCAGGGCGTGCGCGGTGCGATGCCATTCGTGCTCGATGGCAGTGAAGATTTTTTTGCGTAACCGGCTGTCGCTCACCAGTTCGGCGTAGCGCGAGGCCAGTGCCAGGTCGCTTTTGGCCATCACCATGTCCATGTTGGACAGCAACGAGCTGAAAAACGGCCACTGTTTTTGCATTTGTCGCAGCAGCGCCAGGCG
>JBGSRY010000331.1:0-2256 GCA_041737325.1 Rhodoferax sp.
ACCGGTTCGTCGGCCACGATCAGCGCCGGCTTGAGCATCAGCGCCCGGGCAATGGCAATGCGCTGGCGCTGGCCGCCCGAAAACATGTGCGGATAGCGGTCATAGTGCTCGGGCCGCAAACCCACCAATGCCAGCATGGCGCGGGCCTGGGCGGCGCGTTGTTCGGTGTTCTGGTTGGTATTGATCTCCAGCGGTGATTCCAGAATTTGGCCAATTTTCTTGCGTGGATTCAGGGAGCCAAAGGGGTTCTGAAACACCAGCTGCACCGTGCGGCGCAAGGCGTGGCGTTGCTGCGGGGTGGCTTTGATCACGTCCACACCGCCCAGCATCAGTTCACCGGCGGTAGGGGATTCGATCAAGGACACCATGCGTGCCAGGGTGGACTTGCCACAACCGGATTCACCCACCACGGCCAGTGTTTTACCCGCTTGTACTGTGAATGACACGCCGCTGACGGCCTGCAAATGGTCAGCAGCTTGCATGAAACCACGTGCGATGGTGTAGACCTGTTTCAGGTCACGAGCCACCACCACGGGCGAGTCGGTTTGTGGGGTGCTTGGGCTCATACGGTATCGCTCTGCAAGGGGAAATGGCAACGCACCAGGCCACTTTGCCAGTCGCGCAATGCCGGGCGGCTGGCACGGCAATGGTCATCGGCGTAGCCGCAGCGTGGCGCAAACAGGCAGCCGGCAGGGCGGTCATACAGGCCAGGTACCATGCCAGGGATGGTGGCCAGCCGAGACAGGCCGTCGCTGCGCTCGGGCATGGCGGCCAGCAGGGCTTCGGTGTAGGGGTGCTGCGGGGCTTCAAAAATGTCGTGGGCACTGCGTGTTTCCATGATTTGTCCGGCGTACATCACCGCCACGCGTTGCGCCATCTCGCTCACCACCCCCATGTTGTGGGTGATCAGCACCAGCGCCATGTTCAGGTCTTTTTGCAGGGTGCGCAGCAGATCCAGAATTTGCGCCTGAATGGTCACATCCAGCGCCGTGGTGGGCTCATCAGCAATCAGCAACTTGGGGCCACATGAGATCGCCATGGCAATCATCACGCGCTGGTTCATGCCGCCGGACATCTGGTGTGGGTACACGTTCAAGCGGCTCTCTGGCGCAGGAATGCCGACTTGCTCTAGCAGTTCAATGGATCGTTTGCGGGCCGCTTTGCCGTCCAGTCCGAGGTGCAGTTTGAGGGATTCAGCCAGTTGAAAACCAACAGTGAAACAGGGGTTCAGGCTGGTGGTGGGATCTTGAAAGATCATGGCCACGTCTTTGCCAGTGAGCTTGGCCCGCGCGTTGCTGGAGAGTTGCAGCAGGTCGTGGCCGTCAAAGCGCAGTTTGTCGGCACGCACCACGCCCGGAAACGACACCAACCCCATCAAGGCCATCATGGTGACGCTTTTGCCCGAGCCAGATTCACCCACAATGCCCAGCACCTCACCGGCATCAAGCGATAAGCTGACACCATCGACGGCGTGCATGACGGCAGTTTTGGACGGAAACTGGACCGACAGATTTTCGATTTCGAGAAGAGCCATAAATTTTTCAGAAAGCGTTTTAATCAACGTTTCAGCTTGGGGTCAAACGCATCGCGCAGGCCGTCACCCAGCAAATTAAACGCCAGCACAGTGATCAAAATAGCCAGGCCTGGGAAGGTCACCACCCACCAGGCGCGCAACACAAACTCACGTGCATCGGCCAGCATGGTGCCCCATTCAGGTGAAGGTGGCTGCGCACCCAATCCTAAAAAGCCAAGTGCCGCTGCGTCCAGAATGGCCGCTGAAATGCCCAGCGAAGCTTGCACGATCAAAGGCGCGGTGCAGTTGGGCAGCACCTCGTTGAACATCAGGCGCAAGTGACCCGCGCCGTTCATGCATGCAGCAGTCACGTAGTCGCGGCTCATCTCGGAAATGACGGCAGCGCGTGTGATGCGCACGTAATGCGGCAGCACCACCACGGCCACGGCCAGCATGGCGTTCATCAAACCGGGGCCAAGAATGGCCACAATCACAATCGCCAGCAAGAGGCTGGGCAGGGTCAGGATGATGTCCATGATGCGCATCACCGCAATTTCAAAAATGCCCCGGAAGTAGCCCGCGGTCAAACCCAGTACCGTGCCCAGGATCACCGACAGGGCCACCACGGCCAGACCAATCGTCAGTGAAAGACGCGCGCCATGCATCAGGCGCGACAAAATATCCCGCCCAATGGCATCGGTGCCGAGCCAGTGGGCGCTGGAGCCGCCAGCCTGCCACGCGGG
>JBGSRY010000339.1:0-1688 GCA_041737325.1 Rhodoferax sp.
TCCAGCGGCACAGGCGCATCAGACGCAAGGGCACGTGCACCCAACGCCATCATTTGGGGGCGTGGGCCGCTCGCATCATCCGACCCCACTTGTGCTTCGATCAGGGTGTAGGCCTTGAAACCAAAACTTTCTGCAATCGCACTGGCACGTTGGCGAAACTGGGCAATGGCCTGGCTTTGGGCTTGGGACTGCGCGTTTTGACGCTGTTGCGGTGTCAGGCCAAAACTGGCGTTGGCCACCGTCAAGGTGGTCAAGCGCCCCGCAACTTCGCCCAAGCGGGCAAAGTCACTGCCACGCAACACCAGTTCGGCCGAGCCTTGCCAGCCGGTCAGCTTGCCATTGCGGTCATAGCGCGGCGACAAACCGAAGCGACCGGTGTGCACGTCGATGGCAGCACCTGGGGCCTCGCGTTTGGCCAGGGTCAGCGCCGTGTCCAGCGCCGCCTTGAGCTGGCTTTGCACCGTTTGCGCCTCTATCCCTTCGCGTTGTGTGGTCAATGACAGCATTAACACATCCTGCGCTATCTGGATACTGGCGCTGGCTGCCAGCGTGACGCGCTGATTGACCGGTGATGGCATGGGCACTTGTTGTGAAAAAGCCGCTTGCACCCCAAACAGCACAGCACTGGCAGCTATTATTTTTACAGTCAATTTCATATCAAAGCCTCCTTGAACGGGATGAACCCGAGTGTTGATAATTTGTAACAACGTGTCAATGGCATAGTAAAAAGTTTCGTAAATTGACTTGAAGCACGCAAAATGGCCATTGTTACAAATTCACAGGAACTGGCCATGGCAACAAACCCTGAACGTGTCGACAAAATTCTGGTGGTAGATGATGATGCCCGGATTCGCGATCTGCTGCGCCGCTACCTCATGCAAGAGGGTTTTGAAGTGCTGCAAGCCGAAGACGGCAAGGCACTCACCCGTGTGCTGTTGCGCGAGCCTGTGGATTTGATTGTGCTGGACTTGATGATGCCAGGTGAAGATGGTTTGTCAGTCTGCCGTCGCTTGCGTGGGGCCAACGACCGCACACCAATCATCATGCTCACGGCTAAGGGCGAAGACATTGACCGCATCGTTGGCCTCGAGGTGGGGGCTGACGATTACCTGAGCAAGCCCTTCAATCCACGTGAGTTGCTGGCCCGCATCCACGCTGTGCTGCGCCGTCGCCCCCCCGCAGAGATGCCGGGAGCCCCATCTGGCGAAGTGGAATCTGTCACATTTGGGCCGTTTAAATTTGACCTGGCCGCACGTACCCTGCATAAAGACGAGGATGAATTAACCCTGACCACCGGCGAATTTGCCATGCTCAAGGCCCTGGTGCGCCACCCACGCCAGCCGCTGTCGCGCGAGAAGCTGGCGCAACTGGCGCGTGGGCGCGACTTTGAACCCTTTGACCGCAGCCTCGATGTGCAGGTCTCGCGCCTGCGTAAATTGATCGAAGAAGATGCCACCGCGCCGCGTTACATCCAGACCGTATACGGGGTTGGGTACAAATTAGAGCCATGATACCGCATCCTGATGTGTCGCCTGCCGCAAAAAGTATCAGCCGCCGCCTGTTTATGCTCGTATTCCGGGCGCTGGCAGGGATGCTGGTGGTACTGGTTGTTTTGATGATCACCGCCGCCTGGATAATATTGAGTTGGACCAATTCATCCCCGGCAAACATCGAGCCGCTGCTGGTTT
>JBGSRY010000399.1:0-5964 GCA_041737325.1 Rhodoferax sp.
GGCGTTGGTGAAGAAGCTCAGCGCGTTCGGAGCCAGTTTGCGTGCGGCCTGCCGGCCAATCGCCCCCCAGGCCCAGGCGCGTTGACCCGCGTCGAGTTGTTTGGCCCAGTGGGCTTGCAGCAGTTGCGCGGCGCGGTCGGGGTCGCTCTCAGCCAGTTTGATCAAGGCCAGCACGGCCAGTTCTTGCGTGGTGCGGGCACTGCCGGGTGTGGTGCTGGTCAGGTAATGTTCTGGTTTGGCGAGCAGGCCCACGAGCTTGTCGACGGCTTGTGGGTCCACCATGGCCACCGTGTCGCGCACCGCCTTGGCTTGCTGCGCCTCCAGGCTCAGGCGGGCCTTGCGCCAGATGTCGGCTGGCGTCAGCAGCTGGGCATCCAGGTGCAACTGGGCCGCCAGGGTGCAGCCGTCAGGGGCATTTTTTTGTGCGTACCACTGGTCTTTGACCTCGTGCGACATGTCCACGCGGGCCAAGCTGTGTTCCATGGCAATGGTGTAGCAGCGCACCTCGCGGTCGTCCTGCATGCGGTACTTGGGTGCCTCTTGCACAAAGCGGCTCCAGTCGCGCTGCTGCCCCAGTTGCAGCAGCCAGTCGTTGCGCAAGCGGTCTTCCTGGTAGGTGCCTTGGTAGCGCTGTAAAAACGCGCTGATTTCATCCGTGCTGGCACTGTCGAGCCGGGCGCGTAGCTCCCAGTAGGCGGCCCAGGGCTCCAGCAGGTGTCCACGGGCCTTGGGCAGCAGCTCAGACAGGCGTTTGGCATGGTTTTGTTTGAAGGCCTGGTTCATCTCCAGTAGCACCGCATCACCCGCGCTGGTGTCAACGGTGGCAGCACGCACCGAAGGGAGCCCCAGCGTGAGTGCAAAGGCATAAGAAATCAATGTCAAAATGGTTCTGAACTGCATGTGGAGATTATGAATAACTCTGAAGACCAAAAGGCACTTGAAAAAAAAGCCCTGCGCCAGCGTCTGATCGACCAGCGCTTGCGCTTGCCAGACCGCCAACAGCGCATCGCCGCCTTGCAGCAAATCATGCGCATCTGGCTGGTGGGGCGCAGCGACACGGTGATTGGCGCTTACTGGCCCATCAAGGGTGAATTTGACCCTCTGCCCGCCTTGCACCGCTGGAAAGAAGACGGCGAACTCATCGACCAGCCCCAACTGCGCAAGATTGGACTGCCGGTGGTGGACAAAGTTCACAAAACCATGACCTTTCATACCTGGTATCCCGGCTGCCCCATGGAAGACGATGCCTATGGCATTCCCAAACCCAAAGATACTGAAGTGATTGTGCCCACGCTGCTGTTTGTGGCCTGTGTGGGCTATGCCGCAGGCGGATACCGGCTGGGTTACGGTGGCGGGTTTTACGACCGCATGCTGGCTAATTTGTCACCGCGCCCATTCACCGTGGGGCTGGGTTTTGGCACAGATTTTTTGCCCGACTTTGAACCCGAGCCACATGACCTGCCGATGGACGCGATTTTGAACGACCACGGCGTGGTGTGGCCGGTGTGAGGCATTGGCCCTGCGCAATTCGTTTCCTGCAACCCGATCAGAAAGAAAAAAGCATGTATGTTTTCACAACCATGACGCTGCGCCGTTGGACCGCCGCGCTGCTGAGTGCCCTGTTGCTGACCAGCTTGGGGCTGGAGGCCCACGCCGGACCCGTGCTGGAGCGCATTCGGCAGTCCGGCCAGATCACGCTGGCGCATCGGGCATCTGCAATTCCGTTTTCGTACCTCGGTGCAGACCAACATCCAATTGGCTATGCCATGGACTTTTGCAGCAAAGTGACAGAGGCCATTCGCAAGCAGTTGGGGCTTAAAACACTGGCCGTTGCGTATCTGCCCGTGACCGAGTTCAACCAGGTGGCGATGGTGGCGCAGGACAAAGCTGACCTGGAGTGTGGCTCCACCAGCAACAATGCCGCACGGCGCACGCAGGTGGCATTTACCATTCCGTACTACATTGCCGGTACCCGCTACATGGTGCGCGCGGACAGCAAGATCACTGATTTGCGCGGCTTTGAGGGGCTGACCCTGGTGTCCACTTACAAGACACCGTCGCTGGAAGCGGTCAAGCGTGCCAACTCCGAACGCCTGTTCCACATCAGCATCATGCAGGCCGATGACCATGTGCGGGCGACCGAGATGGTAGAAAAAGAACAGGCCGATGGCTTTGCCATGGACGATGTGTTGCTGTTTGGCATGATCGCCAGCCGCCCCCATCCCGACAAGCTGAAAGTGGTGGGCAAGTTTTTGACGCTGGAGCCGTTGTCGCTGGTGATGTCCAAAAACGACCCCGAGCTCAAAGCCCTGGTAGACGAGGAGATGAAGCGGCTGATCAGCTCACGCGAGGCTTATGCCATTTATGAGCGCTGGTTTACCAAGCCGATTCCGCCCCGCAACACCTTGCTCAACATCCCGATGAGCTACCTGCTGCGTGACCTCTGGAAATACCCTACAGACCAGGTGCCAGGCTAAACCCTCAGCACTCCAAGATATTCACCGCCCGCCCGCCGCTGGACGCGATCCTGAACGACCATGGGGTGGTGTGGCCGGTGTAGAGTGAATGGGTTGTGCGGGATGTGGCATCAGGCTCACACCGGTGAGCGCGTTTACGCATAGTGAGTCCACATTCGCAAGACACGAACGATGCCTTCCTGGGTGAATACTTCATACACCATGCGGTGCTGAATGTTGATGCGGCGCGAGTAAGCGCCAGAGAGGTCTCCAACCAATTTCTCATCGGGTGGCGAACTTTGTAGTGGATCGGTCGCGAGAATCGCAAGCAGTTCTTGCGCTTTTGGCTTGAGTCCGCTGGCGGCAAGTTTTTTGGCATCTTTCAGCGCCTGCTTGGCAAAAACAATTTCCCAGCTCACCACTTTAGGGCCTTCCCGCTCTTTGCTAACGGCTCAGTCATACCGGCTTTGATGGATTCGCGCATACCTGGCACTGCAAGCAGATACAAAGTCTCTTGAATAGCACTCCAATCTTCAGCCGACATCAAGACCGCATTGGTTCGTTTTCCTGAAATGATGATGGGTACATGAGACCGCGCTGTCTCATCAATGATGCGGTATAGGTTTGCGCGAGCTTCGCTGGCGGTAAGTGCATGCATTTCGATTCCTCTTGTACTTGCATTAAATGGTACGTAATTTCGTACGTATTGTCAATGTGCAGTTGCAGGCCATCAAAAGAGCTAACGCACCTCTCAATGTCAGGGTTGGGCTGCACGGACTAAAAGATGGTACGGGCAACATGCCGGCGCAAATAGCCATACGCGGCGATGATCGAATCAGGATAAGGGGAGAGAAAGAGCCTCTGAAATTTTCGGTAAGCCTTGTACCTCGTACTTGAATATCCTGATCACCACTATCCTGGCCAGCCCCAACTGTCGGACTAGCTGTAGCCAATAAAGCTGGAGTCAGTTATTGGTATTTATTGGCGACCTTGATTGCTGCTGCCACCAGATGGAGCGGCAGCAAGAGCGTTAAAGGCGCATCCAATAAGGGCAGCGCACCATAGCTGGCATACCAAGTTGCAACGCTCTCGTTTTTGGCATCAATCAACATCACCGTACCGCCGACCTCTTGCGCTACCCGCAGGCAGCGCCGTCCTGCTGCCAGAAGGAGTTGACCACCCAGCCCCTGGCCATGGAGATCCATCCGCGCAGCAAGCCTGCTTAGACGATAGGCCCCAATTTCATAACGGCCAAGGCCTCGCCGAAGGACCTCAGGCGTTCGCGCGTACTCAACGCAGGCAGGGCTGAGGCTGTAATAGCCATAGACAGTTTCGCCATCGCCGTCATCGATTGCCAGAAACGTTTTCGCAGCGCCACGTTCATGGCTTTGTCGGGCGTAGTTCCGTAAAAACGCATTCAGGTCTGACTGACCACAATCGAAATCCTGGCGGTGATGTTTTTTGGCAATGGGTTCTTCATGCCATGCCGGTAGCGTCATGGGTTGGCGGGCAAGGCACGCGCTGCCGCCGTGAGGCGGGCATTTGGCGCGGGTGGATGTTCCAGTAGCTCCAAAACACGCAGACTGTCGCGCTCAGAAAACACAACGCGTTCAGACTGGTCAATCACTGCATCGGCAGCGCGCAAGACATTGCGCAAGATGAAGTCTGTCAGATCGGTATGCTCCAAAGCCGAGGCACGCATCAGCCTCGCTTTATCGGCTGAACGTATCCGTAAAGCAACTCTACTGTTGTTTTCGATGGCTGTTCTGGGCATGGTGGACTCTTTCTGTACGTACCGAAAGTGTACGTTTTTGGGCGTGCATGTCAAGCGCGTGTGGTTGCAGAGCATGCAATTGCAGGCGAACAAACGAGCAAACGCACCTCCCAGTGGAAGGGCACGCGAATGACCACGAGGGAGTTTTGTTTGACAAATGTGGGAAACCCTTGCATCAGGCCGCACTTGCTTGATGGAAGATGGATCGTCGAGCGTTCCGAGGCGAACAACCGTCAGGCCAACTCTGCCCGTTGAATCTGCAAAGAGGTGACTGCCGCATCGTGCGCAAAAGCGTCTGCGGACCGTGTTGCCGCTGTCGCCCTTACTGCTGCACTCCGCAGTGTTGCCGTCAATCTCGATGCTTTCGCTCAGGAAGATCACGTTGACTGTTCCGTTGCTGGCGATGTGCTGGCAGTCTCGACATCAGCAGATTATCGAGACATGACAGGCTCCGAGGTGATTCGGAAGCGTACCTGGCCACATAGGCAACCGCCTGTTCTTTCGTGAATCGGGAACCACCTTTCTTTCTAACAGTGCAGTGACCCTGAGGGGATGTCATGCGGCGCAACGTCGAAGCTATGCGGCGGCGCGTTTGCGCGACGTCCGGCTTGAGCGACCTGTTAAACCCTGCGTTTCTTGCGCAAAGGCCAACATGCTTGCTAACGCTTTGTTGACTGCTTCAGAGGTAGGGAAAGCCTTTTGGATTTCGGGCTGCAACACCACGACGTTGCTACCTTGCATAAAGTGTTTCAGGTACTTGCCCCGTACGCCCTTGCCTAGTTCATCGCGTTTCAATTCGGGAATGTCTTGATCAGCCATTTTCATAGATGTCTTTTTCATATCGTGTCGCCTTTCGCGCGCTGATGATTCGAATGCCGTTGCGCCGTTCGGTGTGGACTACCACCAAAAGACGCGTCTTGTTTGAGACTCCGTAAGTTCGACTTCGATCTTCGAGTTCGCTGTGATCGGTGTCGGAAAATGTCAGTGCCCGTCCATCGCCAAAGACGCTAACCGCTTCGTCGAACGATACACCGTGTTTCGCCAAATTGCTTGCAGCCTTTTGATCGTCCCATTCAAAACCGAACATGCGAAATACCTGAAGGGTTTAACTCAATATGGCGAGACACGCCCGTGTCTCCCGAACACGGCAATTGTCGCCGTAACATGGCTTGGCAACATTCGCGCAAACCCGCTTGCAACAAGGCTTGCAGCCAATTTACCGTATGAATGAACAGCCATGACAGTCCCAGAAAAAGCAGCCCGGTTGTGACAAAACCCCAAGTCGGCAAGTCAACCCGGCTGCTGGATCAGTTGCGTGAGCAGATTCGTTACCTGCACTATAGCCTTCAGTACAGAACAGGCGGCACGGCCAGCCTGTTGGGTGCACTTGCCAGCCTGGTGTGATGTCAACACTCCACAATATTCACCGCCAACCCACCGCGGGCGGTTTCCTTGTATTTGGTTTTCATGTCGGCTCCGGTCTCGCGCATGGTTTTGATGACCTTGTCGAGCGACACCACGTGGTGGCCGTCACCCGCCAGCGCCATGCGGGCGGCGTTGATGGCCTTGACCGCGCCCATGGCGTTGCGCTCGATGCACGGCACTTGCACCAGGCCGCCGACCGGGTCGCAGGTCAGGCCCAGGTTGTGTTCCATACCGATCTCTGCCGCGTTCTCAATCTGCGCCGGTGTGCCGCCCAGCACGGCGGCTAGGCCGGCGGCAGCCATGGAGCAG
>JBGSRY010000632.1:0-1692 GCA_041737325.1 Rhodoferax sp.
CAACCACTCCAGGGCTTGTCGATGCTCATCCCGAATTTTTTCTGCCACCCAAACCAACACGCTGGCTTGCTTGCCGCCCGCATATGTCAAAATTTTTCCAAGATGGTCATGATCCGAGATGCCAAATTGATTCTCAACAATGACATAACGACCTGTGGCGTTCTCCTTAGCGAGAACGTCGAGGCAAAACCCACCCACATCAATTTCACGACCAATCAGCTCCAAATCAAGGCCTAGAACACGGCCCAGTTCGGACAAGTTTTCGCACAACCATGGAGTGAAATCCCGCTCTTCATGCGGCCAAAGCGTTCGAACATTGACATTCAAAATGTTCCCGAACTCCATGGTTATTCCCATTCAATCGTCGCTGGTGGTTTGCTGGACACGTCGTAGGTCACGCGGTTGATGCCACGCACTTCGTTGATGATGCGGCTCGACACTTTTTTCAGCAGCGCGTAGGGCAATTCGGCCCAGTCTGCGGTCATGAAGTCGCTGGTTTGCACCGCACGCAGCGCCACCACGTAGTCGTAGGTGCGGCCATCGCCCATCACCCCGACGCTTTTGACTGGCAAAAACACGGTAAAAGCCTGGCTGGTGAGCTCGTACCAGGTTTTGCCGCTGGCTTCGTCGACAAAGTTGTTGAGCTCTTCCATGAAAATCGCGTCAGCACGGCGCAACAGGTCGGCGTATTCTTTTTTGACTTCACCCAAAATCCGCACACCCAAACCCGGCCCTGGAAACGGATGACGGTACACCATGTGGTACGGCAGCCCCAGCGCCACGCCCAGTTCACGCACCTCGTCCTTGAACAGTTCACGCAAGGGCTCCAGCAGCTTCAAACCCAGTTGTTCGGGCAAACCACCGACGTTGTGGTGGCTCTTGATGACCACGGCCTTTTTGTTTTTAGCTCCGCCGGACTCGATCACATCCGGGTAAATGGTGCCTTGAGCTAACCATTTTGCTCCATTTTTAGTAGCATCTTGCGCAGTCAATGCAAGGGCTTGAGCCTTAAAAACCTCTACAAATTCACGGCCAATGATCTTGCGTTTGGCCTCTGGGTCGCTCACGCCTGCAAGGTGTCCCAAAAATTGGTCAGCCGCATCCACCCGAATCACCTTGGCGTGCAACTTGCCGACAAACATGTCCATCACCATGTCGCCTTCATTCAGGCGCAGCAGGCCATGGTCAACAAACACGCAAGTGAGTTGATCACCAATGGCGCGGTGAATCAGGGCCGCAGCCACGGACGAATCAACGCCACCAGACAGGCCCAGGATAACTTCTTCATCACCCACCTGCGCTTTGATGTGAGCGACGGCCTCAGCGATGTAGTCGCCCATGATCCAGTCGGCCCGGGTGGCGCAAATGTCGAGCACAAAGCGCTCCAAAATGGCCGCGCCGCGCTTGGTGTGTGTCACCTCGGGGTGAAACTGCACCGCATAAAAGCGACGCGCTTCGTCGGCCATGCCGGCAATGGGACAACTGTCGGTACTGGCCATGAGCTTGAAGCCCGGCGGCAGCTCGGTCACCTTGTCGCCGTGGCTCATCCACACTTGCAACATGCCGTGGCCCTCGGGCGTGGTGAAGTCGGCAATGCCCTCAAGCAAAGCCGTGTGGCCATGCGCGCGCACGTTGGCATGACCAAATTCACGCTGGTGTCCGCTGGTCACCACCCCACCCAATTGGTGCGCC
>JBGSRY010000445.1:0-4315 GCA_041737325.1 Rhodoferax sp.
ACGGCGCTGGGTTGGTGGATGCCAACTTGAAGCCCCTGGTGCAGCGACTTCGTCAGAGCCACCCTTAACCCTGGCTAGCTGTGACGGCACGCGCCCCACACGCCACGGGCCAGCTGCCAGGCTCAACCGCGATAGCTCAAACCGCTGCCAAGGCTTGTTCCAAATCAGCCAGCAAGTCGTCGATGTGTTCAATGCCCACGGACAGGCGCACCGCGTCTTCCGGGATACCTGCCTTGGCCAGCTCCTCGGGCGACAGCTGACGGTGCGTGGTGGAGGCCGGGTGTGTGGCCAGCGACTTGGCATCGCCAATGTTGACCAGCCGGGTGAATAATTTCAGCGCATCCAGAAACGCGGCCCCCGCCTTGCGGCCTTCTCCAGGTGCCGACTTGACCCCAAAGGTGAAGAGACCCGAGGCTTTGCCACCCATGTATTTCTGCGCCAGCGCATGGTCCGGGTGATTCGGCAGCCCGGCGTAGCTGACCCACGACACCTTGGGGTGGTTCTGCAGAAACTGGGTGATTTTGAGGGTGTTGTCGTTGATGCGGTCCATGCGCAGCGCCAGCGTCTCAATGCCTTGCAAAATCAGAAACGCATTGAACGGCGACAGTGCCGCCCCGGTGTTGCGCAGCGGCACCACGCGGGCACGGCCAATGTAAGCCGCCGGGCCAAGGGCTTCGGTGTAGACCACGCCGTGGTAGCTCTGGTCGGGCTCATTCAGGCGTTTGAACTTGGTTTTGTAATCAGCCCACGGAAACTTGCCCGAATCAATGATGGCGCCGCCAATGCTGTTGCCGTGGCCGCCCAGGTATTTGGTGAGCGACTGCACGATGATGTCAGCACCGTGCTCAATCGGGCGCAGCAGGTAAGGCGTGGCCACCGTGTTGTCCACAATCAGCGGTGTGGCGTGGCGGTGCGCCACAGCGGCAATCGCTGCAATGTCGGTCACTCGGCCCTGTGGGTTGCTGATGGATTCGATGTAAACCGCTTTGGTTTTACCGTCAATCAGCGCCTCTAAGGCGGCCAGGTCACTGGGGTCGACAAAGCGCACTTCAATGCCCGAGAGCGGAAAGGTGTGTGCAAACAGGTTGTAAGTGCCGCCATAGAGCGCGTTGCTGGCCACAATGTTGTCGCCCACTTCGGCAATGGTCTGAATGGCGTAGGTGACCGCCGCCGAGCCTGATGCCAGCGCCAGCCCGGCAATGCCGCCTTCAAGCGCGGCCACGCGCTTTTCAAGCACGTCGTTGGTGGGGTTCATGATGCGGGTGTAAATGTTGCCCGCCACCTTCAGGTCAAACAAATCTGCGCCGTGCTGGGCGCTGTCAAAGGCGTAGGCCACGGTCTGGTAGATCGGCACCGCCACCGCTTTGGTGGTCGGGTCCGGGCTGTAACCGGCGTGGACAGATTGGGTCTCGAACTTCCAGGATTCAGACATACACATACTCCAGTTGTTGAAGAAAATTTAAAAAACAGCCTCAATGGGTTGAGGACAGCGCCAAGTCTCAAAAAGCCAGCAGTACAGCAGCCTGCAAATTGCCCAGCACAATAGCCGCAATTTGCAACGCCACCAGCAGTACCAGCGGTGACAGGTCAATGCCGCCCACCAGCGGCAGCACACGGCGAATCGGCTGCAGCAGCGGGGCCACCAGGCGCTCGATCACATCAGCCATGACCGAGTTGGTTTGCACCCAGGACAAAATGGCGTAGACGATCACCGCTCCGGTCAAGCCAGAAATAGCCATGCGCAGCAGGCCAAACACAGCCAACACGGGCACTGCAAACAAGCCCCCGGCGGCCCCCGCCAGCAGCCACAACAGGCCGAATTCAGCCAGTTGCGATAAAAACGCAGCCACCAAGCTGGCCGTGTCCAACGCCCCCACGGCCGGCAACATGCGGCGCAGTGGCAACACCACCCAGTCGGTCAGGGCAAACACAAAACGCCCCAGCGGGTTGCCTGAGCGTGCCGACATCGGGATACGCTGGTACTGCATGTACAGGCGCAGCAAACACGCGCCACTCAAAATACCGCAAACAACTTCCAGCAACAGCGAAACAATTTGGTACAGCATGGATAAGGTTCAAAAGCCACAGCAAAGGACTGCGCTTGAATCATAACGACAGCGCTTTGTTCATCCATCAGGCCGACTGGCCATGGGGCATTTTTAAAAATCCTGACGCGCGCACCAGCCGCCCCTGCTTTTCCATACCAGCCACACAGCGGTACAGGGCTTCGTGCGTCACACCCAGTTCTGAGGCTATCGATTTCAATCCCGACCCCAACGGGTATTGGCCGTTGACTCCCTGTGTCTCAAGCAAATGAATCAACCGGTCTTGCACCTTGATGAGTGACATGCGTTCACACTGCAACCGGAGTCGCTGGACTTCACGGTTCAGCATCGCAATCCAGCGTCCCGCAAAGCCGGGGTCTGTTGCCAGGGCAGAGCGAATGAGTGCAATGGAAATTTGCGTGATCTCAGACACCGCGATGACCTTGCCATCGCAGTGGTAGCACGCTGACTGCAGACTGGCTTCACCGACAAAGCCATGGCGGGTACGTTGCATAACCGCAGCACCGCCATGCGCACCCACACGTTCCAAAACCACTTCGCCACGGGTGACAAAAAACATGTTGACCGGTTTGCGCCCAGCGGCAAACAAATCCTTGCCCTTTGGGTGCACAGCGGTCACACAGCAGGCATGCAAATCTTTGGGAAGCAGCAAAGCCAGCTCAGCATGAAGTGGCGTAAAGTTTGATGGCATATGACAACAATCATATGGCATGTGGAGCTGAATCCACCATACTGGCATCCAATCAACGACAACGCTGCACCATGCCCCACACCATTTTCCAATTTGGACAAGCACACCCTGACCATGCCATTCCGGTTTTGAACGAGCGGGCTGTGCGCGCCAGTGCGGGCATTTTGTTTTTTCTGGCGTTGATCTGCTTCATGAACGCCTGGTTAACCGGCAACTTTCAGCCGACGCGTGTGTTTGTGGTGAGCTTTTTGATCGAATTCACCCTTCGCCTCTTCATCAACCCCCGCTTTGCGCCTGTCATGATCCTGGGCGAATGGGTGGTGCGCAAGCAGCAACCTGAGTGGGTGGGTGCGCCACAAAAGCGGTTTGCCTGGGCAATTGGCTTTGTGCTTGCGGCCACTATGCTGTACTTGGTGGTGCTCAACCACGTGGTTGGGCCGATCAACCTGGTGGTGTGCGCCTTGTGCCTGACCCTGCTGTTCTTTGAAACGGCCTTTGGCATTTGCATTGGCTGCAAGATATACAACTGGATCCGCAGTGACAAAGCGCAACTCTGCCCCGGTGGAAGCTGTGACATGCCGTCAGGTCAGATACCGCCAATGAAGCTGTCGCAAGTGATTTTGGTGGCTGCTTTTGCCGTGGTGGTGGCAGGCGTTGTTCAGTGGGTTGACCGCACAGCCCCCCAGCGGATAGCCGAATTGGCACCAGCGCTGGCTACACCAGCGTCAGCAACGGTTGACCCAGCAGAAACCGAACGCTGCAAAGTACCCGATTTCGCAAAAGCCATGGGGCATGAAGAAAAGTGGAAACTGCACAACAACTGCAACTAACCCATGCCTGGTTGATGTGGATGCCTACGGGTGTCTTTGGCACGCGCTGCAACGGGGGCAGGCGACCTTTAAAATAGCGCCCTTCACCGGTTGCGCCGTGCGCGCTGGCCGTTCACTTTTTTCGCTGCCCTTGATTGCCCCACATGTCTGCCTCAACCACCCCCACCCCCGTCGCCCCCGCACAAGACGAAAACCAGCTGATGGCCGAGCGCCGCGACAAGCTGCAGGCGCTGCGGCAAGCGCAGGCAGAGGGCAAAGGCCCGGCTTTCCCCAACGACTTCAAGCCCACCGACCATGCCGCCAGCCTGTTGGCCGCGCATGACGACAAAACGACCGAAGCGCTGCTGGAACTGGGCGTGCAAGCCAAGATAGCCGGGCGCATGATGCTCAAGCGCGTCATGGGCAAGGCCAGTTTTGCCACGCTGCAAGACAGCACCGGGCGCATTCAGGTCTACATCAAGCGCGACGACATTGGCGAAGACGTTTATAACGCCTTCAAGCACTGGGATTTGGGCGACATCGTGGCCGCTGAAGGCTTGGTGTTCAAGACCAAAACCGGCGAACTCTCCATCCACGCCAGCAGCATCCGCCTGCTGACCAAAAGCCTGCGTCCCATGCCCGACAAGTTCCACGGCATGGCCGACCAAGAGGTCAAATACCGCCAGCGCTATGTGGACTTGATGACCGATGAGAGCACCAAAAAACGCTTCATGGCGCGCAGCAAGGCC
>JBGSRY010000446.1:0-2472 GCA_041737325.1 Rhodoferax sp.
GCGGCGCTGGGTGTCAGGGCTTTCATGAAGGCCGCGTTCACAGCGCGTTTGACAGGCGCTTTTTTGACAGCTGCTTTTTTAGCGGGTGCAGCTTTTTTGGCGGGTGCTGCTGCCTTGACGGCTACTTTTTTGACTGGAGCCGCTTTTTTAGCTGGAGCAGCCTTTTTCACAGGTGCCGCTTTTTTTGCTGGCGCTTTTTTTGCAGTTGCCATGTTGGATTGTCCTTTTGAAGTTGAGTGAATCCCCAGCGCACACCCGTGTTGCTGGTTGGTGCGAATCCTACTGGAGAAACAGGGGCTTTCCAAGGGGAAAGACGCTAAATTCTCTCTGGCAACGCCAATTTTTTGCGCAGTTGATGTCCGTTTTACAATTTTTGCAACCTACCACCCCCTACAGGATCAAGCCCATGACGATCAGTTTTGCAACGTGTGACCTGTGTGATGCGCACAAAAACGATGCTGCAGCGCAGTTTCGGGTGCTGCCTCCGGTCTTTAAAGACTTTGGCGCACGCCGTGTTTTTTGTGGCCCTGTGGTCACGCTCAAATGTTTTGAAGACAACTCGCTGGTAAAAGCTGCCGTTGATGCGTGCGGTTTTGTGGAGACACCGCAAGGCCGCGTTGGCCAAGTTTTGGTAGTGGACGGTGCCAGCTCGTTGCGCCGTGCCTTGCTGGGTGGTAACTTGGGTGCCGCTGCTGCAAAAAACGGCTGGGCTGGCGTGGTGATTGACGGCTGTGTGCGCGACGTGGGTGAACTGGCGGTGCTGGATGTGGGCATTCGTGCCCTGGCGAGCACCCCCATGCCAACCGAAAAAAAGAGCCAGGGCTTAAAAGACCTGGCGGTACAAATTCAGGGCGTTTGGGTCAGCCCCGGTGAATGGTTGTACGCCGATGCCGATGGCATGGTGGTCAGCGCCACACGGCTGGTTTAATCCGCAATGAACGGTGGCTCAATCGGGGCAGCGCGGCCGGGCAGGGTGGCCAATACCACGCCGGCAAGACACAACCCAAAGGCCAGCAGTTGCAAAGAACTGAGCCTTTCGCCCAGTACCCCAACACCGACCAGCGCCGCCGAAATCGGCAACATCACGGTAAACACCCCGGCCCGCGCCGCCGGCACGGTTTTCAAACCGGTCATCCACAGCCACACCGTCCACACGCTGGCCGCCAGCGCGTAAAAGAGCAGCAACAGCCACAGGGCGGGTTGGACTGACGCAACGTCAAATGCCCAGGCCGCATACAGGCCAAAGGGCGTCATCAAGGCCAGGCCCCAAAGATTGATCAGGGCCGTGATGCGTTTGGGTGACACGTGCGATGTGAGCTTTTTGCCGATCACGGCGTACGCGGCTTCACACACCACCGCGCCAAACACCAGCAGGTTTCCAAGCCATTCGGATTTATAAGATAAATTGCCTTCTAGCCCTTGTGAAGTATGGGCTGATAGCTCTGATTTTGATAGTGAAAAAAGTGCTATGCCCGTCACTGCACAAGCAATTGCGGCCCACACGCGTAAGCCAATGCGTTCACGCAAAAACAGCCAGCTCAGCAGCGCCACCACCGTTGGCAAGGCCGCCATGATGACACCGGCAGAAACCGCAGTGGTCAGGCTGACACCAAACAGCATGCACACGGTAAACAAGAAGTTGCCCAAAAATGATTCAAGAAACAGCAAGCGCTTGGTGCTGCGGCTCATGGCCGGCTCGTTGGCAGGCTTGCGCAACCAATGCGGCATGGCCAGCGCGCCGATGCCAAAACGTAACCATGCCAGCAGAAACACCGGCAACGCGGCCACCAGTGGCTTGCTCAGCGCCACATAGCTGCCCACCAGTGACATGCTCAAAGCCAAAAAAAAGTAGGCCAACCACAAGGGCGGGGCACGCAGAACAGGGGACAGGGTTGAGTTCAAGATGCTTGCAAAGTGAGTGACGAACAAGTGCGCATCATGCCTGAAACCGGAGCGGGAAATGGTTCCAGGAGTTGCCCAAAAACTGGCCCATGGCAGCACGTTCTGCAGGGTTACCATGACCCAACCTTATTTTTTGGAGCTGCCATGGGCTTTGAACATTTCGCCTATGCCAACCACACCCAGCGTTTTATGGGTGCGCCCGAATTAACAACCCAGGCTTTTGCCGTGGTGGGCGTGCCATTTGATGGTGCGGTAACCAACCGTCCCGGTGCGCGCATGGGGCCGCAAGATATTCGCCGCGCCAGCCTGATGCTGTGCGACGGGATTCACCCGCATTTTGATGTAACTCCGCTGGGCGTGCTGGGTGATGCCTACGACATGCGCTTGCCCAATGCGTCCCCGTTAACCGAGGTGCGCGCCCAGATTCAACGCCAGGCAGCGGTGTTGATGGCACGCCATCACTGTGTATTTCTCGGTGGCGACCATTCTGTGACCTTGCCGCTGCTGCGCGCTGCACACGCGCAACATGGTGAATTGGCGCTGGTGCACTTTGATGCCCATTGCGACACC
>JBGSRY010000466.1:0-4581 GCA_041737325.1 Rhodoferax sp.
ATCAAGGTCGAGCCGCTTGAGGGCGACCGCACGCGTCATTTGCTGGGTGCGGGCGCGGGCTTTTTCCCCATGTTCAACCGCAACAAAAAAAGCATCGCCATCGACCTGCACCAGCCTGAAGGCGCTGCAGTTGCGCGCAAACTGGCGCTCAGCGCCGACGTGGTGCTGGAAAACTTCAAGCCCGACACCATGGCCAAGTATGGCCTGGACTATGTGGCTTTATCGGCCCAAAACCCCAAGTTGATTTATGTGAGCCATAAGGGTTTTTTGCCGGGGCCGTATGAGCACCGCACCGCGCTGGACGAAGTGGTGCAGATGATGGGTGGCCTGGCCTACATGACCGGCCGCCCCGGTGATCCGCTGCGCGCGGGCACCAGCGTGAACGACATCATGGGCGGCATGTTTGGGGCCATTGGCGCTTTGGGGGCGTTGATCCAGCGCGGTATCACTGGAAAAGGGCAAGAAGTGCAAAGCGCGCTGTTCGAGAACAACGTCTTTCTGGTGGGGCAGCACATGCTGCAATACGCCATGACGGGCCAGCCCGCTGCGCCCATGCCGGCACGTATTTCGCCCTGGGCGGTGTACGACGTGTTCACGGTCAAGAACGGCGAGCAGATTTTTATCTCGGCGGTCAGCGACGCGCAGTGGGCCACGTTTTGCGACGTGTTTGCCCTGACCGACCTGAAGGCGGATGCGCGCTATGCGTCAAACAACGACCGCGTGCGCGAACGCCCGACGTTGCTGCCCATCTTGCGCGAACGCCTGGCGCACTACAGCGCCGCCGAACTCAGCGCGTTGATGGAGTCGCACAAACTGCCCTACGCACCCATTCGCAAACCCGAGGAATTGTTTGAGGACGAGCACCTGCTGGCCACGGGCGGCCTGGCCGACATGGTATTGCCAGACGGCGCGCACGCAGGCGAAACCACCAAGGCCACGCTGTTTCCATTCACCCTGGATGGGCAACGCCTGGGCGTGCGGCTGAGCCCGCCGCAGCTGGGGGCACATACGCTGGAGCTGCTGCAGGCATTGGGTTACGAAAGCGCACAGATTGAGACCCTGCGCACGCGCGCTGTGGTGACCTGAACCTTACCAGACACCAAGGCCACCATGAGCAAATTCAAACAACTCGAGACCTTTGTTGCGGTCGCTGCACGGGGTGGTTTGACAGCCGCAGCCAAGGCTGAAGGCGTGGCCCCAGCCATCATCGGGCGCAGGCTCGACACGCTGGAAGAGCGACTCGGGGTCAAGCTGCTGCTGCGCACCACGCGGCGTGTGACGCTTACCCATGAGGGCCTGGCTTTTCTGGAGGACTGTCAGCGCCTGCTGGCTGACCTGGCCAATGCCGAGGCCAGTGTGTCAGCCGGTGGCATCAAGGCGTGCGGCCATTTGAGCCTGACCGCCCCGGCCGGGTTTGGCCGCCGCCATGTGGCCCCGCTGGTGCCGCGTTTTCGTGCCTTGAATCCTGAAGTCACGCTGGCACTCAATTTGAGTGAACGTGTGGAGGATCTGGCCGCCGAAGGCTTTGACTGTGCGGTGCGCGTTGGTGAAATGCCCGACTCGTCCCTGGTAAGCGTGCGCCTGGCCGACAACCGCCGCCTGTGCGTGGCTGCCCCCAAGTATTTGCAGCAACACGGCACACCCCAGCACCCCGGTGACCTGGCCCGGTTTGATTGCCTGACCTTGTCCAGCGAGGCTTCCCAGGCGCGTGGCTGGGCGTTTTCTGTGCCGCAAAAAGACGGTGTGGAAGTGGTGCACCTGAAACCCGGTGGGCCGCTGAGCTGCTCTGATGGTGCGGTGTTGTTTGACTGGTGTCTGGCCGGTTATGGCATTGCCTGGCGTAGCACCTGGGAAGTGCAAGCCGAGGTGGCCAGCGGTGCATTGGTGCCGATCCTGGAAAATTTTGCAGCCCCGTCCAACGGCATTTACGCCGTGTTTCCCCAGCGCAAGCACTTGCCGCTGCGGGTGCGCTTATGGGTGGATTACCTCAAGCAAAACTTTGCCAAAGCAGGGTTTGGTGTGTGAACTTTTAGGCGCTGAATCATGACATCGCTAGATTTAAGCCCTGATGCTGCACATGCCAAAGGCGTGGTCATTTGCGCCGACGACTTTGCCGTTAACCAGAGCGCTTCGCTGGGCATTGCCAAGCTGGCGCGGTGGGGGCGTATCAGCGCCACCAGCGCCATGGTGCTGTCGCCACGCTGGGCACAGGACGTGGCGCTGCTGCAGGACATGCGCGGCCAGATCGATGTCGGCCTGCACCTGGACTGGACCAGCGACTTTGCCGTGGCCGCTGGCCATGGTCTGGCGCTGGCTCAAGCCATGCGACGTGCGCTGCTGCAGGGTTTTGACGTGGCGCAGGCCTCTGGCGTGATCGAGCGTCAGCTCGATTTATTTGAGGACCATTGGCAGGCCCAGCCTGATTACGTGGACGGTCACCAGCACGTGCAGCAGTTTGCCGGCATCCGTGAGGCGCTGGTGGCGGTGCTGCAGCGACGCTACGGCGCGCAAGCTGTCAAGCCCTACCTGCGCATCTCCCGTGCCTTGCCGGGGCTGGCTGACCTGAAAAGCCGGGTGATTTCCTGGATGGGGGCAAATGCTATTGAAAATATAGCTATTGACCGAGGTTTTTCTAGGGCTACAGGCCTATTTGGCATCTATAACTTTGAAGGTGGCCCAGAACGCTATGAAGCCCTCATGCAGCGCTGGTTGGCCCATGCACAAACCGGTTCTATCCTGATGTGCCACCCCGCGCAAGCCGCCGAGCCGGGGGATGAGATTGGCGTGGCACGGGCGCAGGAGTTTGCGTACCTGGCCAGTCCTGCGTTTGTCCAAGCGCTGCAACAGGCCCACGTGCGACCCGTGCGCGGGCAGTCGGTGTTGTAAGTCAGGCCCGTAAAATCACGCTGGTGACTCAAACCTCTATCTCTTCCCCCATTGCCACGCCTGCACTGACCGAACGCCAAAAATCCTGGCTCACCTTGGGCCTGCTGTGGCTGCTGCTGCTGCTGTTGGCGGCCTTGCGCCCGATTGCTGTGCCTGACGAAGGCCGCTACGGTGAAATTGGCCGCTGGATGCTGGTCAGTGGCGACTGGCTCACGCCGCGCCTGAACGGGATTCCGTTTTTTCACAAACCGCCTTACCTGTATTGGCTGGAGGCGATCAGTGTGGCTGTTTTTGGGGTCAATGAACTCGCCTTGCGTCTGGTGCCTGCCCTGCATGCGGGCCTGATGCTCAGTGCCTTGTACCTGGCGGCCGGTCGCTTTTGCTCCGAGCTGATCGCGCGGCGCAGTGCCATCATGCTGGGCACCAGCCTGAGCTTTTTGGTGGGTGGGCAATACATCAACCACGACATGCTGGTGGCGTGCTGGATCAGTGTGGCAATCTGGTGTTTTGCGCTGGCCTTCATGGCCGGCGACAAGCCCCATGCCACGCTGGCCCGGCTTGGTTTTTTGGCCTGCGCCCTGGGCATGCTCAGCAAAGGGCTGATTGGCATTGCGCTGCCGGGTATGGTGATTTTTTTCTGGTTGATCTGGACGCGTCAATTCAAGAAAATTGTGTATTTGCCCTGGGGCAGTGGGCTGGCCCTGTTCGGGCTGGTGGCCTTGCCCTGGTTTGTGCGGGCGCAGCAAACTTACCCCGATTTTTTCAACTACATGTTTGTCGGGCAGCAGTTCAACCGCTACACCGCAGCGGTGTACAACAACCCGCAGCCCTGGTGGTTTTACCTGCTGGCGCTGGCGCTGCTGCTGTTTCCGTGGGCCTTTTTTGCCCTGGGGCAGGTGCGCCGCGTGACCACCATGACGCGTGCCACGGCCCTGGACCTGACGCAAGACGGCTGGCGTTTGTGCTGGGTCTGGGTGCTGGCGATTCTGGTGTTTTTCTCCATCCCCAATTCCAAACTCATCGGCTATATCTTGCCGGTGGTGCCGCCGCTGGCTTTGCTGGCCGCTGTGGGGTGGCAGCGCAGCATGGCGCACCGTGTGCTGGCGGGCAGAGTGTTTGCCGCTGTGGTGCTGGTCAATGTGGCGCTGGCGCTTGGGATTGTGCTCAAGGTCGGCGACGTGACCCGTGCCAGCCGCACACAAGACCTGGCACAGGTGTTCGCCTGCGCCGCGCAAGCCAGCGACACGCTGTATGTGGCCGATGCTTTCCCGTACGACCTGCCTTTGTATGCACAAACCACGCGCCCCATGGTGGTGCTGGGTGACTGGCCGATGCTGCGCCAACAGGTTGGTGACGGCTGGCAGCGTGAACTGTTTGAAGGCGCTGACTTTGATGCGCACGCGGCACAGCTGTTGCAGCCCTTGAGCACCCTGGCGCACGTGGCGCAAACGCCCGGGCACTGGTTTGCGGCCCGCAGTGGCAGCGCGCTGGTGGCCAGCTTGCCTGGCTGGACGCTGTACTTCAAAGGTGCGGGGTGGGACTTGTACCGCTCAGGCGGTTCAGGGGCACAGGTGTCAGCGGCGAAAAGCCCAGAATCGGCTCAACACAAAGGTTTGCCCGGCTGCAAACAGCAGCGCTAAAAAAAGTGCCAGCAAGCTGGGCAACTCCAGCGCACGCAGCAGCAACACAAACACC
>JBGSRY010000476.1:0-1914 GCA_041737325.1 Rhodoferax sp.
GTCAAGGTCACCTTTGACAAGGATGCCAAAACGCTCACCATCACCGACAACGGCATTGGCATGAGCACGCAAGAGGCCATCGACCACCTCGGCACCATCGCCAAAAGTGGCACCAAAGATTTTGTGAGCAAGTTGAGCGGTGACCAAAAGGCTGATTCCCAACTCATCGGCCAGTTTGGTGTGGGCTTTTACAGCGGCTTCATCGTGGCCGACAAGATCACGGTGGAGTCGCGCCGCGCCGGCATGAAGCCGGAAGAGGGTGTGCGCTGGATCAGCGGCGGCGCGGGCAACTTTGAGGTTGAAGCCATCACACGCCCCGAGCGCGGCACCAGCATCATCCTGCACCTGAACGACGACGCGCTGGACTATGCATCGGCCTGGAAGCTCAAGAGCATCATCAACAAATACTCTGACCACATCAGTCTGCCCATCCTGATGGAAAAAGAAGAGTGGAAAGACGGCGAACTCATCAACCCATCAGACGAGGCCGGCGGCCGCCAACCCGGTGCCATGGTCAAAACCGGCGAATGGGAAACCATCAACAAAGCCAACGCCATCTGGGCGCGCGCCAAAAAAGATGTGACGCAAGAACAGTACGACGAGTTTTACAAACAGATCAGCCACGACTTTGAAGCCCCGCTGGCGCACACCCACAACCGCGTCGAAGGCAGCACCGAATACACGCAACTCTTGTACATCCCCGGCAAAGCGCCGTTTGATTTGTACAACCGCGAAAAGTCGGCCGGGGTCAAGCTGTACGTGAAGCGCGTCTTCATCATGGACGACGCTGAAGCACTGTTGCCCACCTACTTGCGCTTTGTCAAAGGCGTGGTCGATTCGGCTGACTTGCCGCTGAACGTGTCACGCGAATTGCTGCAGGAAAGCCGTGATGTGAAAGCCATCCGCGAAGGCTGCACCAAACGCGTGTTGGGCATGCTGGAAGACCTGGCCAAAAACGACAAGCTGCCAGAAGTTGCGCCATCCGCCGAGGGTGTTATCGATGTCCAGACCGCTGAAGAAAAGCTTGAGGCTGAACAGAACGCTGGCAAATACACCAAGTTCTATGCTGAATTTGGTGCCGTGCTCAAAGAGGGCCTGGGTGAAGACTACGCCAACAAAGAGCGTCTGGCCAAGCTGCTGCGTTTTGCCAGCAGCACCACCGATGGTGTCAGTGTCAGTTTTGCTGACTACAAAGCGCGCATGAAAGACGGCCAGGAAGCCATTTACTACATCACCGCCGACACCTTGGCTGCCGCCAAAAACAGCCCGCAGCTGGAAGTGTTTAAAAAGAAGGGCATTGAAGTCTTGTTGATGACCGACCGCGTGGACGAGTGGGCGCTCAACTACCTGCAAGACTTTGACGGCACACCGCTGCAAAGCGTCGCCAAGGGTGCGGTCGACCTGGGCAAGCTGCAAGACGAGTCCGAGAAAAAAGCGGCAGAAGAAGCCGCCGAAACATTCAAGCCACTGCTGGCCAAGCTCAAGGAAGCCTTGAAAGACAAGGCCGAAGACGTGCGTGTAACCACCCGCCTGGTGGACAGCCCGGCCTGCCTGGTGGTGCAAGACAATGGCATGAGCACCCAACTGGCGCGCATGCTCAAACAAGCCGGTCAAACTGCCCCGGAAGTGAAGCCGGTGCTGGAAGTCAATGCCGAACACGCGCTGGTGAAAAAACTTGACGGCTCGGTGCATTTCAATGACCTGGCGCACATCTTGTTTGACCAAGCCCTGCTGGCTGAAGGCGGCCTGCCCGCTGACCCGGCTGCCTATGTCAAACGCGTCAATGCCTTGCTGGTTTGAATTTGATTTTCTTATAAGAAATGAGCCACTGGCCCTTGTGAAATAACGGCATCAACTTCTGTTTTTATAGCAAGCAAGGCGCTCAAAAAAGCCCCGCAGTGGCCTCACTGACGG
>JBGSRY010000477.1:0-4104 GCA_041737325.1 Rhodoferax sp.
CAGTGGCAGCAGCAGCAACTCGGCCTGCAGCGTGTGTTTGCGGTAAACGTCAAGTTGCTCCGGGGTCATCATGGCCACAGGGGTATTGAGCAGCGCATCCGCAAAACCGATCTTGCCAATTTCATGCAACAGGCCGGCTACAAAAATTTGCTGCACTAATTTGCTGTCCAGGTCGAGCTTGAGGGCCACACGCCTGGCCAGGTCGGCTACACGCCGGGAATGTCCAGACAGGTTGCCGCCGCGCATTTCCAGTAGCGTGGACAAGACCTTGATGGTGGTGACAAAGTTGGCCTTGAGTTGTTCGTTGGCCAGGCGCAATTCGCGGGTACGGACTTCAACTTGGCTTTCCAGGCTGGCATTAAGCTCTTTCAGGGCCAGATTTTGCTGCGCCGTCAGCAGTTCCAGACGGCGTTTTTCCTGCTCCAGCGTTTGATGCTCCAACGCCTGGCGCACGATCAGCACGATGTCGTTGTCGTCCCAGGGTTTGGTGATGTAGCGGTAGATTTCGCCCCGGTTGATGGCCTCAATGATGGCGTTGATGTCAGCGTGGCCCGTCAGCAGCAGCCGCAGCGTGCGCGGCCAGCGCGTGCGTACCTCAGCCAAAAATTGCGCGCCATCCATGACCGGCATGCGCATGTCAGAAATCACCAGGTCAACGGCTTGGTTTTCCAGCAACGTCAATGCGGCCTGGGCACTGTCAGCTGTGATGGTCTGCCAGCCTTTGCCGCGAAACAGGCGCTTCAGTGCCGACAAAATATTGGGCTCATCGTCCACACACAACACCGTGGGCAGTTCGACCGTTGGCACGGGCTGGGAAAGGCTGTCTGGCATCATGGTGTGGAGTCGGTGGGTTGTTTCAGGGGCAGGGTGACTTTGAACGTGCTGCCCTGACCGACGGCGGTTTCAACCTCGATTTTGCCGTGGTGCTTCTGGATGATGCCGTAGGACAGTGACAACCCCAAGCCCGTGCCCTTGCCGATCGGCTTGGTGGTGTAAAACGGGTCAAAAATACGCGGTAACACGTCCGGGGCAATGCCACTGCCGGTGTCGGTCACCTCCAGCCACACCTGGTCACTGTTGTGCCCGGTGCGCACGGTGATCTTGCCGCGCTCAGGGCCCATGGCGTGGGCGGCATTGACCACCAGGTTCATCACCACCTGGTTGATCTGCGAGGGTATGCATTGCACTTCGGGCAAATCAGCATAGTCCTTGACCAGATCCGCTTTGTATTTGATCTCGTTGTTGATCACGTTCAGGGTTGAGTCAATGCCCTGGTTCAGGCTGGCAAACTGCCAGTCAGGGTGGGTGTCCACGTGCGAGAAGTCTTTCAGGTCTTGCACAATTTTGCGCACCCGCACAATGCCTTCTTTGGACTCGCGCATCAGCACCGGAATGTCTTCTTTCAGAAACCCCAGCTCGACCGCTTCGCGTTTGGTCTTGAGGGCTTGTCCGGCGGGTGTGGCTTGCAGCGTCGCTTCGGCCTTCTCGTAGGCATCAAGCATCTCAAACAGTTGGGCCAGGTAGGTTTCGAGCGTGCCAAAGTTGGAAAAAATATAACCAATCGGGTTGTTGATTTCATGCGCAATGCCGGCTGCCAGTTGGCCAATGGAGGCGAGTTTTTCTGATTGAATCAGGTGCTCTTTGACTTCTGATAGTTTTGAGTTCAGCGCTTGCAGCTCTTTGTTGCGGTTGAGCAGTTCGCGTTCAGCGGTTTCGCGCTGGGCCACATCATCACGCAGGGTCTGGTTGACGGCAGCCAACTCCGAGGTGCGTTGCTCCACGACCTGCTCCACTTCCAGCTGGGCTTTCATCAAGGCTTCTTCAGCTACTTTGCGCTCGGTGATATCTTGCACGGTTTCGATCGCCGCAACCAGTTCGCCCTGTGTGTTGTGAATCGGTGCGGCAGTAAAAAACAGCCAACGCCCATGCTCGCCCAAGTTGGCAAAAAAGTGTTCACCTTCATAAGCACGCGGCACCTTGAGCGAACTGCGGTAGTTGCTTTGGTAGAGGTCATTGACAGCTTGCTCCATCAGCCCGTCAACGATCAGGTCGGCCATCATGGGCCGATCATCACCATGGAAAACCCTGCCAATGCGCTGCTGGCCCAGCACCTGTGCCGCTGTGGTACCCAGCGTCAGGGCGCAAGCCTGGTTGAAATGCGTCACCACATGGGTTTTATCAACCACAAAAGCAGCCACCGGGTTGGCATCAAAAAAAATGAACGGGTCTACGTCTTGGAAACCTGACGCAGGTGGTGGTGGGGGTGAAGGCACGGCAACCATTGAGTTGGTTTTCAGTTGTTCAGTATCAGGCGGGCACTTGCAAATGCGGTTGCGGCCTTGGCCGATACGCTTTGCAGGGCATCGGCGCTCAAACCCAGGCGTTGCCACAGTTGCGCTGGCATGGATGCCATCCAGTTGTCCGTGTTGCCTGACAACGCCCATGCATGCGCCATGGCATTGGCTGCCATCACCACCAGCGAGAGGGGTGCAACGTCTTGGACCAAGGTGTGGTGGTGCTCGGCTACCGCCATGGTCATGGCGGGTGGAAATTTCCAGTGTTGTGTCAGCGCTTGGCCCACCTGGGCGTGGTCGATACCCAGCACAGCCTGCTCGGCCTCCAGCAAGGGGCAATTTTGGCTGGCCTGGTAGATCAGCGTGGCGGTGTATTCGGTCTGGAATTGGGTGGCCAGTACCAGGCGGCCAATGTCGTGCAACAAACCGGCGCAGTAGGCATGGTCTGGCTGCACCGCCAGCTGTGGGGCCAGTTCCCTGGCGCATACCGCGGCCGCAATGGCGTGCTGCCAAAAGCGGTCGAAATCAAATTTGTTTTCTGCCGAGCGTTCAAATGCACCCAGCAATGCCGCTGTGGTGGCTATGCTGCGCACGGCTCGGAAGCCCAAAATGGCAATGGCTTCCTGGATGCTGGTTACTTGCCGCTCCATGCCATAAAAAGACGAGTTGGCCAAGCGCAAGGTTCTGGCGGTGATGGCCTGATCGTGCGCAATTTTTTGTGCCAAATCATCCAGGTTGGTGTCTTCCTGGTCAACGCTGGCCAGCAGTTCCAGCACCACGATGGGCAAAGACGGCAGGTGGTGAATACGGCTCAGTGCCAAGTCCAGTGACACCTGGTTCATGCTGCGGTCTCCTGGGGCATCAGGGTCACAAGTCTGCCCTTGGAGCGCGATTTTTGCCCCATGGCATTCCAGTTCAGATGGTACGTGGTGTGGTTCACGGTCACACGTCCGGTCAGGCCTTGACCCAGCTGGCACAGCGCCTGGTCAAGGGCTGGCAGCGCCAGGGTGAGTTCCATGCCCAGCAACGGGCCAGCGTTGGCAAACACCTGTTCGGCAGCTTGGTTGACGAATGCAATCAGCCCCTCGTCGTCCACCCCCAGTACGGGTAGAGGTAGGTGTTGCAAGGCCTCGCGCGCAATGGCCAGGCTGTTTTCATCGCGCTCGATCTGGTGGCGTTTGGCTTCCAGCATGTCACCGAGTTGGCGGTTGACGGAAATAAGCTCCTGGTTGGTGCTGCGGATTTTCAGGTCAAGCTGGTGATTTTCTTCTTGCAGTTCTTTGTATTCAAACGCTTTTTTGATTTGCGCGCGCAAGGCATCATCTTCCCAGGGTTTGGTTAGGAAACGGAACACAGCCCCTTCGTTGATGGCATCGGTGACCGATTGCAATTCGGTGTAGCCCGACAACACAATGCGGATGGTGTCGGGGTAATTGGCCTTGGCCTGACGTAAAAACTCCACCCCCGTCATGCCGGGCATGCGCTGGTCAGAGATGATCAGGTCAATCTTGTGTTCGGACAGCAACGCCAGACCTTCAACGCCACTGTTGGCGGTCAGAATGGCATAGCCATCGCGACGGAACAAACGCTTGAGTGCCGAGACAATGTTGGGCTCGTCGTCCACCAGCAGCAGGGTACGTTGCGGTTTTTGCAAGCGCAACAAATGAGCAGGCAATTGCAGGTGTTGCGAGAACATGGCTTCAATGTCCTGAACCCCCACGGGTTTGGAGAAAAAGTAGCCCTGGATTTCGTCGCACAGACTGGTGCGCATGATCTCGCATTGGGCGTCGGTTTCCACCCCTTCGGCAAT
>JBGSRY010000478.1:0-3844 GCA_041737325.1 Rhodoferax sp.
CCGGCGCTGCTGTGGCTGGTGGGCCTGATCGTGCTGCCGCATGTGGAGCTGGGCATCTTGTCGCTGCGCGCACGCGTGGCCCCGCGCGTGTACGAGCCCAGCCTGGCGCAGTTCGCCACCTTTGTCGACGAGCCCTTGTACTGGCACACCTTTGTGCGCACGGCGCTGATGTCCTTGGTGGCCACGGCCATCACGCTGCTGATGGCTTTCCCCATCGCCTGGACCATTGCCAAGCTGGTGCGTGGCCGCGCCAAATCCCTGCTGTTTGTGCTGTGCCTGATTCCGTTCTGGGTGAGCGAGACCGTGCGCACACTGGGCTGGATGATTTTGCTGCGCGAATCCGGCGTGTTGCCCGCCGTGCTGGTCTGGCTGGGGGTGACCCCCGCGCCGGTGGAGCTGCTCTACCACGATGCCACCATTCTGGTTGGGCTGGTCTACACCTCGATGCTGTTCATGGTCATCCCGCTGATCAGTGCGCTGGAGAGCCTGGACGACTCGCTGATTGAAGCCGCTTACGACCTGGGCGGCAACGGCTGGTCCATCTTGCGGCAGATCGTCATCCCGCACGCCGCGCCCGGCATCGTGGCGGGTTGTATTGTGGTGTTCATGCTCACGCTGGGCAACTACCTCACGCCAACGCTCTTGGGCGGCAAAAACTCGCAGTGGTTCACCGAGCAGATTTACACCCAGTTCATCACCCGCTTCAACTGGGAGCAGGGCGCGGCGTTTGGCTTTTTGCTGCTGGGCCTGTCCACGGCCATCGTCTGGGCCGGTTTGAAGCTTTCCGGGCAGAAGTTTGGCGACGTGATGCAAAGGTCTTGACGATGTGCCAACGCCCACCAGACACTATTGAAAACATAGCTGCTCGCCCTTGTTATATAAGGGCTAGAGGCCATATTTGCTATAAATTTTCAAGGGCTTGCGCATGATCGCCTCGCTGCCGCGCCCGCTGTGGCTGCGCGCCAGCACCGTGGTGTACGGCGTGGCGTTTTTCGCCTTTTTGTTTTTGCCGCTGGCCGTGGTGGCGGTGTTTGCTTTCAACGACGCACCGTACCCGGCCCCGCCCTGGCGCGGCTTCACACTGGACTGGTTTGTGGGCCATGACGGCGCTGGCCGCACCGGCTTGTTTGCCGACGCGGCCATGTTGACCAGCATCTGGACCAGCGTGGTGGTGGCCTGCTGGGTCACGATTCTGTCCGTGCTGGTGGGCACAGCCAACGCGTTTTTGATCGAGCGCACGCAGTTCCGCGGCAAGCAGGCGCTCAGCCTCTTAATGCTGGCCCCGCTGGTGATTCCGGGCGTGATTCTGGGCATCTCGATATTGGCCTTTGCCAGCCGCATCGCCAACCTGGCCGATGACTTGTGGGGGCTGGAGCTGGAATTTTTGCGCCCCGGCCTGCCGCTGGTGGTGCTGGGGCAGTTTTCATACATCGTCTCGATTGCCACGCTGACCATCACCGCGCGCCTGAAACGCTTTGACGTGACGCTGGAAGAAGCCGCTTACAACCTGGGCGCAAGCCGCGCGGCGGTGCTGTGGACCATCACCCTGCCGTACCTGAAACCAGCGCTGATCGGCTCAGCCGCCATCTCTTTTTTAATGAGTTTTGAGAACTTCAACACCACGCTGATGCTGGTCGGCTCCGACGCACCGCTGACGGTGATGATGTACGGCCGCATGCGCGAAGGGGCTACACCCGTGCTGAACGCGGTGAGCTTGCTGCTGATGGTGGCATCGGCTGTGCTGGCACTCACCATGATGCGGGGGCAGAAGGCTGGTACTGGAGATAGTTCGAGCTGATGCGCGGTTTGAGGCTTGGGCCAGGTTGAGGACCAACTTGGCTTGGGTTGCAAATGCCAATGGTTGGCATCGTTGAGCGTTCGCATTCCGAGGAGAAGTGCTACTTCGGATTTGCAGCTGGAGCCCACCATCACGACAGGCAGCTTTCTGGATTCCCAATACGCAATTTGGCTGCCGACATTCGTGACAGACAATTTGATACTCGTGTCAATCAGCCAAGTTCAGTCCGAAAGGTGTTCAATTTTTTACCCTTTTGGGAGGGGAGAATCATTGTCTCTTGGCGTTAGCTTATTGCCGGATCAGAGCTATGAGCGCGTTTCTGTCCCTTGAGCCGCACGGCTTGTTCGTTAATCTGCTTCGAAAAATCGACCGAAGTCATGAGTGTCACCAACCAAAGGTATTCGTCTTTCAAATTGGACTCGGAGATACGGTCAGCCAAAATTTGTGCGTTTTCAACGAGAGCAAAACTGTCTAGCGAATTGAACGGACTGTTTTGGGTGTGTACCGAGAGAAACTTTTTTAGTCCGTCTTCGGACGAGCAAATTTTCGTTACAGCTTCGTAGGCTTCTTCATACGTAAAATTCAACTGCGCGAAACGGTAGAGAATCCGGTGCATATTTGGCTCGTTAGATAACGTCCCCTGCTGGATGCTTTCTCTTACGCGGCAGGACCAGGTTTCAATCGCCAAGTCAACGACTTGACTGTCGGGAACGAGTTGCGACTCCTTGGACTTGACCATATCCGGTTGTATTGACCATTTTCCTTGCTCTGCTGCCGCGTCAAGCAAGATGCGCTCCGAAACTGAAAGAGGCGCTTTCGTTACGACCAGGTTGAAGCACTCACTGCGCCTATCGACAGGTGACCGCCTGAGGATCCGATCCAAGACCTTTGCAAATAGTTCTGCCAAATCCCTCGTCAGCTCACCAGAGGCTCCTACTTTGGACGCGGCATCAGTGAGTTTTTCGATGCTTCCATAAGTATCGGGAGCATCACAGGACGGCGTGTAGTTGAATATCCACTCAAGCAAGAAAACGAGGTCAGGCGCGTCACTGTTCTCGAGCATCGACGCAAGCGCATCCGGGGTTTTCAGCCCATGGTGAATTTCAGTCGCCTCTGGAACATTGTCCAGTGAGGTCATGCGGAAGTACCGAGCCAGGCGGTCGGGATCTGCCATGCGAAGTTCGTCTTCAGGTACTTTGTCGCTGTTGGCAGGCGAAGTGGGAAATAGAAACTCAAGAGTCTTTTTCACTACAGCCCGTTCGGGTTCATCGAGTGGCAGATGCATCTCCCACCGAGGTTTGTCATTCTTCTTTTCGGTCTCCGACCTCATGTAAGCGTCCCAGTCTATATCGGTATCTTCGCTATCCGAGTCTCCACGAAACGCCTGGCCAATGAAGTCTGTTGGCTGGCGGTGCACACTGTCGCGCACGGAGGGGAAACGCTGTGAAAGTGCCTCAAACACAATGACGTCTGCTGAGTTGACTTCGTTCCGCGTGGCTGGAAGACTCAGGATCAGGCGATTCATAAGCCGAACGATATCCCTCGGATGACGCGCAAGACCAGTTACGAGCTTGACGGCTTTTGAGTAGTTGGCGGATTCATATTCGCGCAGCTCCAAACCGAGCATCGTCAAAAGCTCTTTGAGCTTCCTGTTCACAAAATTCCGGAGCTGGTGCTGGAACAGCGGGGGGATCGGGTAGGAAACTTGGACAATCTTTTCCAAATATGAAAGCCCAGTCTCCGGATCGCCATTGCCAAGCGCCTTGGCGACTATCTCACGGTCATATGCCAGGAGGTAGGTCGTCCTCGGGAAATCTGCAACCGCTTTAATTGCCTGAACCGTAAGGCGGATTTCATCCGCTGGCAGCCGGTCAAGATCGTCGACGATGACCACGATAGGTCGGTCTAGTAGTTCGTTCCATTAAAACAGGTACATTTCAAGAAATCCCCAGGTCGAACTTGTTCCAGCGAAACACGACGGGTAACTGGTTCATTTCCTCAACCCCTTTGAGAATTCTCATTTTGAGGTCTTCGAGTGAGTCGACG
>JBGSRY010000482.1:0-3574 GCA_041737325.1 Rhodoferax sp.
CGCCGCCTCGAGCTGGAGGAGGAGCCGCTCGCGATCCGCGTTCGCCTTCTCGAGGATGTGGCGGCCCGGGTGCCAGCTGGCAAGATGAATTCAGCCAGCCTGGGCAGCGCTGCATTGTGCTCAGCCAGCGCCGCATCCAGCGCCAGCACCGCTGCGGGCTTGAGCAGCTCAAAGCCCGGAATCGACAACTCACCACCCAGGTTGAACAGCTGGTGCTGAATCTCGACCAGCAAACTGTGCACGCCCGTCGGCATGGGCTCGCACAGCAGCAAGCCGATGTGCGAGTTGAGCTCGTCTACATCGCCCATGGCATGCACCCGCAGGCTGTTTTTGGACACGCGGGTGTTGTCGCCCAGCCCGGTGGTGCCGTTGTCACCGGTGCGGGTGGCGATTTGAGTCAGTCGGTTGCCCATGCGCTGTCCTTTGCAGTTGATCAAGAGAGGTGCGCACATTATCTGTGCCGGCCAGCCTGGGGCCACGATTGCAGATAATGTGACCTCCACGGAGACCCCCTCATGCCTGCACCCCAGCCCCCGGCCCATTGGTTACCCGAAGTCCATCCCCGTCACGTGCCTGCGGCGCTGCTGGCGGCGCTGAAAAACCGCTTTGATGCCCAGTTTTCCAGCGCCCTGGTGGTATGCGAACAGCATGGCCGTGACGAATCCGCCTTCAGCGTGCCGCCGCCTGCGGCGGTGGTGTTTGCGCACAGCACGCAGGACGTGAGCGATGCGGTGAAACTGGCCGCACAGTACCGCGTGCCCGTGATCCCGTTTGGCGTGGGCTCTTCCCTCGAAGGCCATTTGTTGGCGGTGCAAGGCGGCATCAGCCTGGACCTGAGCCGCATGAACCAGGTGCTGCACATCAACGCCGAAGACCTGACCGTGACGGTGCAACCTGGCGTGACACGCACCGCGCTCAACGCGGCGGTCAAATCCACCGGCCTGTTTTTCCCGATTGACCCCGGCGCAGACGCGACGCTTGGCGGCATGAGCGCCACCCGTGCCAGCGGTACCAACGCCGTGCGTTACGGCACGATGCGTGAAAACGTGCTGGCACTGGAGGTGGTGACCGCCAGCGGCGACGTGATTCGCACCGGCACCCGCGCCAAAAAAAGCAGCGCCGGCTACGACCTGACCCGCCTCATGGTGGGCTCTGAGGGCACGCTGGGCATCATGACCGAAATCACCGTCAAGCTCTACCCGCTGCCGGAGGCCGTGATGGCAGCCACCTGCAGCTTTGCCAGCCTGGCGGCTGCGGTCAACACCACCATCGAGATCATCCAGCTGGGCGTACCGATTGCGCGCTGTGAGCTGCTCGATGCCAACACCATCCGCATGGTGAACAAGCACGCCAACCTGTCGCTTGCCGAGGGCGCGATGCTGCTGATGGAGTTTCATGGCTCACCCGCCAGTGTCAAGGAACAGGTGGAACTGGTGCAAAACCTGGCCACTGAACAGGGCGGCCAGACGTTTGAGTGGGCCAGCACGCACGAGGCGCGCACCAAGCTGTGGACGGCGCGGCACAACGCCTACTTTGCCGGCATCCAGTCGCGCCCCGGCTGCAAGGCCATCACCACCGACACCTGCGTGCCGATCTCGCACCTGGCCGACGCGTTGCTGGACTCGGTGACAGAGGCCGAACAAAGCGGCCTGAGCTACTTTTTGGTTGGCCACGTGGGCGACGGCAACTTCCACATGGGCTACCTGATTGACCCTGACTCGAGCACCGAGCGCGAGACCGCCGAACAACTCAACCAGCAACTGGTGCGCCGGGCGCTGGCGCTGGGCGGCACCTGCACCGGCGAGCACGGTGTCGGCCTGCACAAAATGGGTTTTCTGGTGGAAGAAACCGGCCCCGGTGCCGTGGCCATGATGCGGGCCATCAAACAGGCGCTGGACCCCGACAACATCTTGAACCCGGGCAAGATCTTCGCAGCGTGAGCGGTAAGCGCAAGTCTTTTGACTTGTGTCAATAACCGTGGTGGTTTCGGGTTGTGGCGGCTACCTTTTGAAACAATAATCACGGCCTGAATCGAATGCGCACCCCCCTTGCATGAGGCCTATCAGCCCACAATCGAGGCCCACGCAGGACATCAACATGTTGGAACACACCTCCTCACCTGACCCCGGTTTTCGCCAGCACTTCTGGGCTGGACGCAGCAAGCGGCACTTTGCCATGCTGGCGCTGCTGGCGTTGCTGCTGTCCACCGGTGTCGGGGCCGGTATTTACAGAATTCTGGGCGCACCCAAAGCAGTCAACCCGGCGTTGTTCACCCAAAATGCCAGCGAAGACCAGGTGCAAACCATGGTCAAAGGCCTGGCCGAACGCCTCCAGGCCAACCCCGACAACCCGCAGGGCTGGGCCATGCTGGCACGCTCCTACAAAGTCATGGGCCGCCTGGACGAGGCCGAGACCGCTTTCGCCCACGTCGGCGATCTGATCAACACCGACCCCAACCTGATGGTGGACTACGCCCAGGTGCTGTCGATGCGCGCGCACGGCATGCTTGAAGGCCGCCCCCTGGAGCTGGTCAACCAGGCCTTGCGCCTGAACCCCAAGCAGCCTGCAGCCCTGATGCTGTCCGGGGTAGCGGCCTACCACCGCGACGACTTCAAAACCGCCATTGCGCAATGGGAAAAACTGCTGGCAGTAACCGCACCTGATGCCCCGGTTTACCAACAAACCCAGGCCCACATTGCCAAGGCCCGCAGCCGCATGTCGGCGGGCTGACGTGTCCCCTCACTTTCTCTTGCTTCCATTTACACAAGGAACCTCTTGCCATGAAACACTTATTAGCTCTCTTGCTGTGCAGCACCACCCTATGGGGCATGTCTGCAGCGGCTGCGCCTGTGGTGATCAAAGGGGAGGTACTTGAAGTTAAAGACGTGGACGCTTACACCTACCTGCGCCTGAAAACCGCCAATGGCGAAACCTGGGCGGCCGTGGCCAAGACAGCGGTCGCCAAAGGAGCCAACGTGAGCGTCGAAGATGCCGAACAAATGGACAATTTCGAGAGCAAGACGTTGAAAAAAACGTTCCCAAAAATCTATTTTGGCCGCTTGCCCATGTCCGCCAGTGATGCCGCCAAGGTCAATGCCGCCCACGCCTCGGTGGTGAAAAAGTCCGAGTTTTCTGGCAATGTAAAAGTAGCCAAGGCCACCGGGGCGCAGGCCTACACCGTGGCCGACATCATTGGCAAGGCCGCCACCCTGAAAGACAAACCGGTCACCCTGCGCGCGCGCGTTGTCAAATTCAGCCCGTCCATCATGGGCAGCAACTGGCTGCATGTGCAAGACGGCACCGGTTCTGCCGCCAGTGCCACGCAAGACCTGGTCATCACCACCCATGAAGCCGCAAAAGCCGGTGACACCGTGCTGCTCTCGGGCACTGTGCGCACCGACAAGGATTTTGGCGCGGGCTACTTCTACAAGGTGATGCTTGAAGATGCCAAGCTGCAAAAATAAACCACCCCCAAAAACGGCTTGAAACCAGGTTTGACATGGCGTTGCATTGGCACAAACTGCGCACGCTGGTGCGGCGGCTGATCTGGCTTGGCGCAGGTCTGCTGCTGCTG
>JBGSRY010000522.1:0-3391 GCA_041737325.1 Rhodoferax sp.
CAGTGGAGGCATGTTGCTGCAATCGTTCAATTTCTTGCAGCTCTGAAATTTGTTGGCGGTAAGGTTGCCAAAAAAATGGCGTGTACCAGTAGACGGTTCTGCCAAAGGTGTGTAGTCATTGATCTTGTAGCCGTCCACAGCTTCACTGGTGAACTCTTTACCCCAAGAGTGCGCATCATGGGGTATGTAAGCACGTCGCAAAATGGTGTCGTCGGTCGTATCCAACTCGCGATAGCCGCCATACAGCACTTTGCGCAACGCATCGATACGGCTGGTGGTCATGTAGTTGAGCCAATTTCCAGACCATTTTCCGATGCATTTGCCATCGGTATCAATGGTTGAATCGGGTTCAAACAGTCCATCTTTATCGCCCAAGTTGTTGTGCGTGTAACACAGTCCCACATCAAACAAGCCGTAATATTTGATACTGGGTTTGAAGCGTATGTCCAGTGTTCCATCGCCGTCTACGTCGCCTGTGTCGTTGTAGGCTTCGTAGAACATTTTGTGGTCTTTGCCTGCCACCAGCATCAAAATCGGGGCGACGTTGACGTTGGTAACCAAGGGCACATTGGGGATGACTACGGCATTGGATACCAATGCCAGGCAGACACTCATACCCAGTAGACCTAGGCGAACGGATTTAGCTAACAAAACATGTTTCTTCATGACAACTCCTGGTTGAGCGTTTGGAGTTTTGGAACTGCTAAGCGCAGTGCCAAATTTAAAAAATCATCAATTGGTGGCGTAGATCGACTGCAGCACGACAAAGGCTCTGCCCGATGTGCCGTCACCTGATCGCACAGTGATGCGGTAGCGAAAACAATTATTTGCAGCGGCAACATCGTTGGGGTTGCAAGAAAATGTGTTGCCCATGTATTCGACGAAATACTGCGGTGTGATGGCCAACACTCCAGTTCCCACCGCATTTGGTCGATCTGTCCAATCAGTGAAGTTGCTGTCTGTCCACCGTGGGGTTGAACTGGCAGTCGGGGTGCCGCATGTCATCAGTGTGCTGGTGACAGCGCAAGTTCCGATGGTTTGAGTGATTCGAGGGGAAGTGTTGCCCAATACCTCCTCGATATCACGAAGAGTTTTTTCAGTCGCTTGAAAACTGATGTTGCGTGACTGGCTGTTGCCCGCCATGCGTTCTTGTTGGGTCACGCCCCGTATGGTAGCCAGCCCCAGCATGGTCATGATGACCAGAATAATCAGGCTGATAACCAAGGCTGCGCCTTGTTGATTTACACGCCGTGAAGCAGTAGCAGGGAAAGCAACATGTGTCATAGCAATGACTCCCGACTCCGCAAACTTATGATATGAACCGATTCGCGTTCGAGTATGGTTTGTGTGCTGCTGACTTTTTCTTCGGTTTCAAAAGTCAATGTCAGTTTGACCCCTACCACTTGGTTGGTTGCTGCTTTGGTCCAGTCTGTAATGGAAGTGGCATCCACCCAGTTGCTGGCCACTAAGGCTGTAGAAGTATCAAAGGTCAAGTATTGAATTTGCAGGTCTTTTACCCCTGTAAGCACTTCCTGTGGGGTAGCGGTTGTGCCCGTACTTTCATTTTTAAGGTAGGTCCGGTAGAGAGACTTACGGTTTTGTTGGTTGTAGCCGATGTACCAAAATGTGGTTTTCAGTGGGGCAACAAGACCGTTGGCTGAAAACAGCTTGACCGTGGTGGCTGCGCAGTCTGCAGGTGTTTTTGCCCCCAGATCATCGCTGCAGTTGTAAACAGTGTCTGCAGGAATATAGGTGAGGACGTTGGCTGCAGGATCGAGGTCTTTTTCAAGTTGAAATACCGTTGCAGTAGCCAGATCACAGGCCAGCACAATATCTGCTTTGCTAAAGCCATCATCGGACTGCAGGGTGATGGTTTGAGCAGCGGTGTCGTGTGAAACAATTACCTGCGCTCCGCCACCTGCTTGCATGGTTAGAAGAGCTGCCGTGCCGTTAACGCGTTTTTTCTCTGCGGTGCCAAAGTCCACGATGCCGGTGGCGGCAGTGCCACTGGCAAAGCCGCGCAGAGCGCCAGCCTCCCAGTCTGCCCACCACGGGATGGTGCTGGAAGTGATGGGGGAGCGGATAACGTTACCAATCTGTTTAATTGAGTTTGGCGTGTCAGGAATGCCACACGGAATTTGTCCTGCTTCACGTATGTCACGGGACATCATCTCAAACGCAGTTCGCGCATTTTCTTGTACACGCATCACGTTTTCAGTCAGGCGAACTGTGTTGCGGTTGCTGACCACCATGTTCAGTGCGCCACCTACCAGCACCAGGCCAAGCACCAAAGACACCAACAACTCAACCAGAGTGAAGCCCTGGTTATGTGGGAAGTTGTGTGAATGGCAGAGTCGGTTGTTCCTGGCGTTGCGCATCCGAAAAACAGAGGTATGACTCATAGTCTTGACACCGTTTCAATCATCTGGTCACCCAGCCCACCAGAAAGTTGATCGTTCCAGAATACTTGGACACGGCAATTGCCTTCTGCATCACAGACGATGGCTCCGCAGCTGGTGTTGTCGGTGGGGGTGCCCATGTTTTTTTTCAATGCCGTGAGCCAAGCCAGTTGGTTGCGGTCCTTGAGGGTGGTTCCTGTGATGGCGGCCGTTGTACAAATGGTGTTGTCAATTTTTCCTGTGGCGATAACAAAAGCACCGGTGTTGTAAACCCCTCCTTTGGCTACAGCCTTGTCCAAGCGCATGGCATCCATCATGGCGTAGGACAGCATGACTGCTTGGGAGCGCTGTACGCTGCTGTTGTTGCCTTTGATGGCACGGGTTTGCAGTGCCCCCATACCCAGCACGCCCAGGCTCAATATCAACATGGCGACCAGGATTTCGATCAGGGTAGCCCCCGCTTGTTGCCCCATGGTTGGTTTGCAGTGCTTGAGTGTCGGGTTTGTCATGGTGTTTAGATTAGTCATCACGGAGCAGGACATGTAGAGCCAACGGACGGTTTGGTGACGAGCACACGGCCTGAATCGCTGATTGTGAGTTTGCGAGCGCGTTCGGTGTCAGCAATGCCCGTTGATGTGTTGCAAACCTGGAGTGTTCCCGCTAGAAACGCACCACTCATCATTTTGGAAAATCCATCGGCACCATACGAGACATAAGTCATGTTGCCATTGATAACAGTGTCATTTGAAGATTTTGGAAAGACACGCAGTACAGTTTCCCCTGCGTCAATGCTGGCAGTTAAGCCAGCACGCGTGTCGTCTGTGAACATGATCCATCCCTGTTCCCAGCCGCCAGTGGCAATGCAGGCAGCACCGTCTGCGCTCATGCAAACGGTAACCCGCCCGCCGCGCTTGATAGCCTCGGAGCGTGCTTGGGCCAGTGTGGTGATCAGTTCGTTTGAAATTCCTCGCAGGTCAGAGGATGCTGTCATG
>JBGSRY010000551.1:0-7499 GCA_041737325.1 Rhodoferax sp.
ACGCGTCGCTTTTGCGGAGCGCTCCGCCCAGCGTTGTACTTCTTCCGCCACGACGCTGAATCCGCGTCCGGCATCGCCCGCCGCTGCGGCTTGAATCGCAGCGTTGAGCGCCAGAATATTGGTCTGCTCGGTAATGTCCGAGATCAGCTCGGTAATTTCGCCAATCTCCTGCGAAGACTCACCCAAGCGCTTGATCCGCTTCGAGGTTTCCTGGATCTGATCGCGGATCGAATTCATACCGCCGATGGCGTTTTGTACCGCCTGCAAACCAACTTCAGCAGCCTTCAGGGACTGACGCGCCACGTCGGCAGATTCCTGCGCTTGGGTGGACACTTGGTTAATGCGTGTGGCCATGTCCAACACCGACCGACCCGCATCCCTGATTTCACTCAATTGTTCGTTCGAAGCGGCCAGCAGCTCGGTGGAGGTCACATCGACCTCGGCGGTCGTTTGCGCCACCTTGGCAACCGTGCTTTGCACGTTGCCCACCAGCGAGCGCAATTCTTCCACCGTGTAGTTCACGGAGTCGGCAATAGCCCCGGTGATGTCTTCAGTCACGGTCGCTTCTTGCGTCAAATCGCCTTCAGCCACCGTCTGCAACTCGTTCATCAAACGCAAAATGGCAGCCTGGTTGGCATCATTGACGCGCTTGGCCTCTTGCTCCTGCTGTTGCGCCTGAACCTGCTGCGATTCTGCAAGCTGTTGGCGCTGACGGCTGTCAAGCAACTGGACATAGGAGAGTCCACCCGCACTGAGCAACGCCAGCACCGCCGCCAACAACAAAGTGGTTAATGCAACACCGCCCAAACCCGTTTTGGCGGACAGGGCCGCTTGCAACTCTTCCAGGTTTTTCCGCAATTCTTCGCTGTCGTTGATGATCGACACTTGCGCTTCACGCGCCGCAACCAGACCCTGCAGATTACCCAAAATAGCACCCGCTTGGGTACGCGTTTCCTCGTACAACTTGATCAGCGCAGCCAGTTGTTCACGGGTCTGTGCATCACTGGAAGCCGCCAAACGCAACTCAGGGCTGCCGTCGAGCATGCCCTTGGCGATTTCCTTGAACGAATTCAAGTCTTTACCCAGCAAAAACACGGCCTCGGGGCTCACCCCTTCCATGGTCAAAAATTCATTGGAAGATTTGCCAATGCGCTGCGTCAACATCACCAACTGCCCGGCAGCGGCAATGTCTGCAGACGGTGCATTTTGCTGCAGCTTGAGGGACGAGATGGTTTCTGCAATTTCAAGTAAATCGGACGACTGGCGATTGATCAGGCGCAAAGCAGACCCCACTTGGGTCAGAATTTTTTCTTGCGACAGCACCACGGCGGCACTCTTTTCCGCACGGTCTACCAACGGTGTCGATTTCTCCAGCATGGGGACAAAACCAGCAGGCAATTCTTCAAGCCGCATGTCCGGGTCGCCAGCCTTTAAACCATGCACCGATTTGACCAGCACCTGCGCACTCTGTGCCACATCAGGGAAAGCCTTGGCATCTCCCACCAGCGCTTGCGAAACAGACTTTGCCAAACGTTGTGACTGCATCAAGGATTGACCCGTGGCATTAAGTTGCTGCGCCGACTGCTCGGATTTATTCAACCCCACCAGGGTCACCACCGCCAGCAGTACCAACGAGACACCCAGCATCACAGACAGCAGCCGCTGGTGCTGCGCAATGGTTTTTTTGCCCAATATCGGCAGCAACACCACATCCGCCTGAACCGGCGCAACCGCATCTGCCCCCGTCTCTACCTGGGGTGATACCGCAGGGGTAGAAGGCGTGTCAAACGTGCCGTATTGGGTTTGACCGGATTTCAACTCGGCTTCTGTTTGTTCAGACGAAGCCTCATCTTGCGCATCAAAACGCGACACCGGACTTTCATCCGGGGATTTTTTATTGAACAAATTTTTCAATTGATCCACAACAGCCATCACATCACCCCAGGTAAAAATTCATACACCGACGCTGAGAAAACCAGCGTTCTGCGCCAACGCTTGCAAGTTGATTTCTTGCCAGACCACGCCTTGCGCGTCGACCAGGCATTGGCCGAAATACTCCGGCGAATCCTGCGGCGCAGCCACCACACCGGCAAACGCATCTTGGCGGCGCAACCCGACCAAGGCATCCACCACCAGGGCACAATTGATTTCCAGATCCGGATTGAAGGTGATCAACCGCGCCTGCGCCCAAGCCTGTTCAGAACGGGCCAGCGCCTGCGAACCCTTGATGAAACCCGCCAAATCAACCACACTGTAGAGTCCACCGCGCAAATTGACGACACCCAGCAGCCAGGGTTGCGCATACGGCATGGCGGTGGTGGCTGCCACCGGAAAAATTTCACCCGATTGCCCCAGTGGCAACAAGTACCCATCTGGGCCCACCTGCACCGCCAGCCAGGCAGCAGCAGCCCCTTCATTTCGAGCCGCATGCAGTCGCTCAGCAAGCCGACTTTGCAAATCTCTCAGCGCTTCCTTATTAGCCATGGGGTTCTTGCGCCTTAGCCTAGCGCCTTGATTTTTTCCATCAATTCCGCTGCCGCAACCGGCTTGGTGATGTAGTCTTTGGCACCTTGACGCAATCCCCAGACGCGGTCGGTCTCAAGGCTCTTGCTGGTGCAAATGATGATGGGAATGTCTGCATATTGCGGTGTGCGGTTGATAGAACGGGTCAGCTGGAAGCCATTTTGACCGGGCATCACCACGTCCATCAAAATCAAATCTGGCTTTTGCTCTGCCAGTTGCTTGAGTGCGTGTTCAGCATCTTCCGCTGTGCGTACAGTCATGCCATTTTTTTGCAACAAGTCGGTCAAATACATGAGCTCGGTTTTGGAGTCATCCACCACCAATACGTTCTTAATAGTCACTCTGCAACTCCTTGCACCGCCACACCAAACTGCTCAACCGCTTTGAGCAGCTGATCTTTGGTAAACGGCTTGGTTAAATAATCTTGCGCCCCCACCATGCGGCCTCGCGCTTTGTCAAACACACCATCTTTGGACGACAACATGACCACCGGCACATTGGCGAATTTCGCATTGCGTTTGATGATGGCGCAAGTCTGGTAGCCGTCCAGACGTGGCATCAAAATGTCGCAAAAAATCAAATCAGGATGGTAGTCACTGACCTTGGCCAGCGCATCAAAACCATCTTCGGCCATCACCACGTCGTGATGCCCAGCCTTCAGAAAAATTTCGGCGCTGCGGCGGATGGTATTGCTGTCATCAACCACCAGAATTTTCAAGTTGGACCCCGTTGTATTCACAAGTTGTCACCTCTGCGTTAATGACTGACTGCATCCCTGCACATCGCCCTGCCACCTGCGCGCAGGACGTTCATATCTGAACCATCTCGAAATCTTCCTTGCGTGCTCCGCATTCGGGGCATGTCCAGTTCAATGGTACAGCAGTCCATGGCGTACCCGGCGCAACCCCATGTGCCGGGTCACCTGATGATTCATCGTAAATCCAGCCACAAATAAGGCACATCCAGGTCGTCGATTGCGTCACAGCTTCAATAGCCTTCAAATAGAATACCGTCACTGCACGACCAACGAACTGGTCAAGTTGACAGTGTCAGTGTAAACCGCCCCATTTTGCCTGAAGAAAACATCGGCCCTACGATGCACAACCAATCGCTTTCCCTTATCGACAGGACTGGATTGGCATGTGCGTTTGCGCACTACAGCCATGGCCCCGTGGGCCACATCGGCTGCCCATTTTTTGATTTCCGTCTATCCACAGGAGCTTCATCGCCATGACACACCCCGTTGACCGCAACCAAATTTTGTTCGACCGTTCCGCCAAGGTCATTCCCGGTGGTGTCAATTCACCGGTGCGCGCCTTTCGCGCCGTGGGGGGCACGCCACGCTTCATCAGCCGCGCCCAGGGGGCCTACATCTGGGATGCCAACGGCCAGCGCTACACCGACTACATTGGCTCCTGGGGCCCCATGATTCTGGGGCACGGCCACCCCGCCGTGCTGGAAGCGGTGCAAAAAGCAGTACTTGAGGGCTTTTCTTACGGTGCCCCCACCGAGCGTGAAGTCGAGCTGGCCGAGGCCATTTTGAAACTCATGCCCAGCATGGACATGGTGCGCCTGGTGAGCAGCGGCACCGAAGCTGGCATGAGCACCATCCGCCTGGCGCGCGGTGCCACCGGGCGCAGCAAGATCATCAAATTTGACGGCTGCTACCACGGCCACGCCGACGCACTGCTGGTCAAAGCCGGCTCTGGCCTGGCCACCTTTGGCAACCCGACCAGCGCCGGCGTGCCACCTGAAGTGGTGCAACACACCGTGGTGCTGGAATACAACAACATCGAACAATTGGAGCAGGCCTTTGCCGCACAAGGCAACGACGTTGCCTGCCTGATGATGGAGCCGATCTGCGGCAACATGAACTTTGTGCGCGCCAGTGTGCCGTTTGTGAAACGCTGCCGCGAGCTGTGCACGCAATACGGCGCGCTGCTGGTGTTTGACGAGGTCATGACCGGCTTCCGGGTGGCGCTGGGCGGCGCGCAAAGCGTCTATGCCAAGGCCATCCCCGGCTTTGAGCCCGACATGACGGTGATGGGCAAGGTGATTGGCGGGGGCATGCCGTTGGCCGCCTTTGGTGCCAAACGCGCCGTGATGAACCACCTGGCCCCGCTGGGCACGGTGTACCAAGCCGGTACGCTCAGTGGCAACCCGGTGGCCACCGCCTGCGGCTTGGCAACACTGGCCGAAATCAGCCGCCCTGGCTTTTACGACGAACTGGGCCGCAAGACCAAGAACCTGATCAGCGGGCTGTGCGACGCAGCCAAAGCCGAAGGCGTGCCGTTTTGCGGCGACTCTGAAGGCGGCATGATGGGCTTTTATCTGCTGCCCACCCTGCCCACAACCTACAGCCAGGTGATGAAGTCCGACGGAGCTAAGTTCAACCAACTCTTTCACGGCTTGCTGGACCGCGGTGTCTACCTGGCCCCGGCGTTGTACGAGGCGGGTTTTGTCAGCAACGCGCACACCGATGACGACATCGCGCAAACCGTGGCAGCGGCGCGTGAAGTGTTCAAATTGATATCAAAATAATAGCTGTTAGCCCATATTTAATAAGGGCTGTAAGTCGATTTCACATATAAATTGAACCTGCTGGTTGAGTGGCGCATCCGGAACGCACGCGTGTAAGCCGCTTTTTTGCTAGGTTGATCTAGCATTTTTACTAGACCGGTCTAGCAAAAGCCTGAACAACCCCGATGGCCTGCGCGGGGTGTGATTCGAAGTGGGGAGCGCAACAGGACATTGGCGCACGGCAGGGCGACCGGGTCAGGCGCATGCGGTTTTGGGGCGAAAGCACGCGCGAAACTGAAGCCTCAGTACACCAATGCCACAGACGCACGCATTTCGCCCCAAAGCCCGGTCGCCTGACCCAATCACCCTGCCTCAACGGTGCATGGGTAGCAGGCGTTGGAGCAAAACGGCCACAGACTGAAGTTTTAGAAGCATTACGCGCAATCAAAATATATGCAAAGGCATCCATCCATGCAAGCCAGCTCGGCACGCTTCACTGTGTTTTGTTTTGGCCTTTGCAGTGACATGCGCTGCGTGGGGTTAAGCGCCTGGTTAGCCATGACGTTCAAACTACTTGAAACTTCCAGTGACTCGGTAGGTCAGTGCGAAGAACATGACTAATCACGGATAGACAGCCACTGTATGTGAAGTCTGAGTGGTGTCGTTCACGATGGAAGAGATGTATTTCGTCACCGCTTGGTACAGCATTGAGCATTCGGTTTTCTGCGAAATGATCGGTCGGACCATCCCAATCAAGGATGTTGCCAGCCAAGCGGTCAACGTATTGTTCTGCGGAACTCTGTTTTTCCTCTGTAACGAACAAAACAATCTTGTTGTCGCCTCTTGGTGTGACCACACCGCGAGCAATGGTATGAAAACTAGCGTAACCCCATAACTCTGCCAATGCTTGGCGTGAGTAGGTTGCTCCTTTTGACAATTTGGCGAATGAAATTGGCATGGTGATCCTTGAATGGTTGACGCTCTACCCTACTGCACTTTTACCCCTTCAATGCCTGAAATGCCGCACGCCGGTATAAACCATGGCCACGCCGCGCTCGTTGGCGGCATCGATCACTTCCTGGTCGCGGATGCTGCCGCCCGGCTGGATGACACAGGTGGCCCCGGCATCGACCACCACGTCCAGCCCGTCGCGGAACGGGAAGAACGCGTCGCTGGCCACGGCCGTGCCCTGGAGGGAGAGCCCGGCGTGCTCGGCCTTGATGCTGGCGATGCGGGCCGAGTCGAGGCGGCTCATCTGGCCGGCACCCACGCCCAGGGTCATGCCGTCCTTGCAGAAGACGATGGCGTTGGACTTGACGTACTTGGCGACTTTCCAGGCAAACAGCAGATCTTCGAGCTGCTGCGGCGAGGGTTGCAGCCGGGTCACCACCTTCAGGTCTGAGAGCGCCAGTTCGTGGTTGTCGGCGCTCTGGATCAGCAGGCCCGACCCGATGCGCTTGATGTCCTGCGCGTTGCGCCCCTGCGCCCAGGGCGTGGCAACGCTGGAGCGCGGTGACCCTTGAGGTTCGTGAGGCAATGCGATCTGCAGCACCCGCACGTTGGCCTTGGCCTTGAACAATTCGAGCGCCTCGGGTGCATAGGCCGGCGCCATCAGCACCTCGACGAACTGCTTGCTCACCGCCTCGGCGGCGGCCAGGTCCACCGGCCGGTTGAACGCAATGATGCCGCCGAAGGCCGAGGTGGGGTCGGTCTTGAAGGCCTTGCCGTAGGCTTCCAGCGCGCTGGCCCCCACGGCCACGCCGCAGGGGTTGGCGTGCTTGACGATGACGCAGGCTGGCGCGTCGAAGCTCTTGACGCACTCCCAGGCGGCATCGGCGTCGGCAATGTTGTTGTAGCTCAGTTCCTTGCCCTGCAATTGGACCGCCGTGACCAGCGAGCCGGGAGCCGGGTGAAGGTCGCGGTAGAAGGCCGCGCTCTGGTGCGGGTTCTCGCCGTAGCGCAGGTCCTGCAGCTTGACGAAACGGCCATTGGCCTGGGCCGGGAACTCGCTGCGCATGCCGTCGTCCTGCAGCGACGACAGGTAGTCGCTGATGGCCGCGTCGTAGTTGCTGATGCGGTTGAACGCCGCCACCGACAGCGCGAATTTCGTCTTGTCGGTCAGCCGGCCCCCGGCCTTGAGCTCCGCCAGCACCTGGGCGTATTGCGACGCGTCGGTCAGCACGCCCACGTCTTTCCAGTTCTTGGCGGCGCTGCGCACCATCGCGGGGCCGCCGATGTCGATGTTTTCGATCGCGTCTTCCAGCGTGCAGCCGGGTTGGGCCACGGTGGCCTCGAACGGGTAGAGGTTGACGACCAGCAGGTCGATGGTGCCGATGCCGTGTTCTTTCAGGGCCGCCATGTGCGCGGGCACGTCGCGCCGCGCCAGCAGCCCGCCATGCACGCGCGGGTGCAGCGTCTTGACGCGGCCGTCCAGCATTTCGGGAAAGCCGGTGAGC
>JBGSRY010000045.1:0-2343 GCA_041737325.1 Rhodoferax sp.
GTAAATGCCTTTGCCTGTCAATTTCCTTGGACAAAAGTTCATTCGCAAGTTGCGAGAGGTCTATCCCGAGTTGCGATGCCATGTGGATGGTTGTCTCGCTCAACTCAACGGTGATGACTTCTTGTATGGTGTCGATGCTTGCAGTCATGTCATGGTCTCTAATGAAGAAGGTGCAAGCACCCGCCCCGGATTCATCACATTCAGCGGGTCCAGCGCCTGTTTGATGGTGTCACCTCTTCGGCGTGATCGTCCAGATGCGCGCCAACGTGCCCCACATGTGTGTTATCGGCGACATCGTGGAACCGTTCATGCGTTTGCGGCAGTACTTGACGCACGTTTGGTTTCTCGCTTCAACCGAATTTCTACCGTTTTGCCAACCGCACTTGCAGCCCTGATCAGCGTGTCGAGCTGAATCGACAGGTTCGTCGGATCAAGCACCCGGTCGAGTTGTGATCGGCTGGTGGACATACGTTGCGCCATCGTCACTTTGCTGAGTTTGACGCTTTGCATGGCATCGTCCAATTGCTCGGCCAGCGCTCGTTTGAGCGCATGAGCCTGCACTGCTTCATAGATGCCGTCGTCTTTAAGGAAGTCATCAAAACTGCTACCTGTATGGGGATTCACTTTAGTCGTCTTAGCCATTTTTCCATTCCTTGAAGCGTTTGATTGCCAATTCAATGTCTGCCGGGTTCGTTTGCTGGGTCTTCTTGATGAAAGCGTGCAACAAAATCATTTCGGATTGCTCGACTGCAAACAGCACGCGCGCAATACGGTTACCAATACCGCTGCGTACTTCCCAGATGGGCCCGCGCAAATGGTCAACACGCGGTTTGCCGATAGGCCATTTGTATTGAACATATGCGATGTCTTCACCAATGGCCTGGCGATCTGTCTTGTCCTGGGACTTAAGCCATTCGCGCACCGGCTCGTCACCGCTGACAGACCGATAAAAGATTGCAGGAATTTTCCGATCGAATGACATGCCAAAATTGTACCTTATAGAGTACTCAATCAATGCATGAAACGAGGTGATTCGTAAGTTTGAAAAAATGGCTCTTTGGTGCTGCTGCGAGGGTAGGGCGGTTCGCTCAGCAGACCCAAAATCTCGTTAATGCAGGTGCGCCAATGGTTAGGGTGCAAGCACCCGCCCCGGATTCATCAGATTCAGCGGGTCCAGCGCCTGCTTGATGGTGCGCATCAGGCGCAGCGCCACGGGCGATTTGTAGTGCGCCAGGTGCTCTACTTTCAGGCTGCCAATGCCGTGCTCGGCCGAGATGGAACCACCAAAAGCGGCCACCGAATCAAACACGATGCGGTTCACCTCGGGCTCACGCTCGCGTAAAAAAGCGGCTGCATCCACCCCTAAAGGTGCTTGCACGTTGTAGTGCAAATTGCCGTCACCCAGGTGGCCAAAATTGACCAGGCGCACGCCGGGGATGGCATCAGCCAGCAGCACGTCGGTGGCCTGCACAAACGCTGGAATGCTGGAGATGGGCACGGAAATGTCGTGTTTGATGTTCAGACCCTCTACGGCCTGCGCCAGCGGAATGCTCTCGCGGATTTGCCACAGTGTTTGCGCCTGCGCCAGGTTCTCGGCCACCACCGCGTCAGTGACGCAACCGTCACCCAGCGCAGCTTCCAGCAGGGCTTCAAAGCGCGCGCGGGCATGGGCCTCGGATTCGTGGTCGGAGTTTTCCAGCAGCACACAAAATGGCGCGTCCTGCCATAACGGCACGCGCAACGACTTGAAGTGGGTGTCCACCAGGCTCAGGGCAAACTGCCCCATCACTTCAAAGCCCGTCAAGCCTGCACCCAGATGCCGGTGCGCCAGGCCCAGCAGCTGCACCGCGGCCTGCATCGACGGCACGGCGGCCCAGGTGGTGAGTTGGGCGGCGGGCAAGGGGCTGAGCTTCATGGTGGCTGCGGTGATGATGCCCAGCGTGCCCTCGGAGCCAATGAACAGGTGGCGCAGGTCGTAGCCGGTGTTGTCCTTGCGCAGACCGCTCAAACCGTTCCAGACCTCGCCTTGCGCGGTGACCACTTCCAGCCCCAGGCACAGCTCGCGCGCATTGCCAAAGCGCACCACCTGCGTGCCGCCGGCGTTGGTGCCCAGGTTGCCGCCCAGGGTGCATGAGCCCTCAGAAGCCATGCTCAAGGGGAACAAGAACCCGGCTTCATGGGCGCGCTGTTGCAGGGTTTGCAAAATGCAACCCGCCTCGGCCGTCAGCGTCAGGTTGGCGGGGTCGATGGCCCGCAACGCGTTCAGCCGCTGCAGGCTCAGCACGATCTGTTGGCCGGACGCGTCGGGCGTGGAGCCCACACCAGCCCGGTGTTGCCGCCCTG
>JBGSRY010000217.1:0-5931 GCA_041737325.1 Rhodoferax sp.
GAGTGCCGCGCGTGAAAACGCCCGCGCTGTGCGCGGCACGCTCACCACCGAGGTTTGGGAAACGCAAAACCAGACCTGGCTGGAAGTCAAACGCATGATCAAAGCGGGTGACTTTGAAGCCGAGCCTTCGCAGTTTTTTGAGTGGGTCAAGTTCCGCTCCCACCTGTCACGCGGCGTGACGGTGGGCACGATGCTGATGGATGAGGCCTTGCACTTCATGCGTCTGGGCACTTTTCTGGAACGCGCTGACAACACAGCGCGCTTGGTGGACGTGAAGTTTCATGCGGTTGAAGCTGATTTTTATGGCACGGCCAACGGCAAGGAGCAAGAGTACGACTTCTACCATTGGAGCGCCATTTTGCGCAGCGTCAGTGGTTTTGAGGTGTATCGCAAGGTCTACCGCGACGTGATCAAACCCGAGCGCGTGGCCGAGTTGCTGATTCTGCGTCCCGACATGCCCCGGTCTTTGCACGCCAGCCTGAATGAGGTGGTGGGTAATCTCGACATGATTGCCAATGACCAGTCGGGCGAAACCCAGCGCCGTGCAGGCAAGTTGCGCGCCGAACTGCAATATGGCCGCATCGATGAGATTCTGGCCACCGGCTTGCATGCGTACCTGACGCAGTTTCTGGATCGCGTGAACGATTTGGGCGCGCACATCAGCCGCGATTTTTTGGTGCCCGTGCCGGTCTGACACCGTGTTGGCGGCTGCTTGTCCGGATAATGCAGGGCAGGAGAACCCTGCATGAAAGCCGACGAAATCAACCGTGAACTGAGCCAGGCCCGTGATGCGGGCCCGGTCAAAGACATTGTCATTCCCCCGTGCCCAGAGCTGCTGGTGCAATTGCAGGCCGAGTTGAGCCTGGCCGACCCCGACCCGGGCGCTGTGGCACGCATTGCCGGCGGTGATGTGGCCATGACGGCGGCACTGCTGCGTATTGCCAACAGTCCCTTGTACGCCAGACGCGAGCCGGTGAGCTCGGTGGCACAAGCGGTGTCGATGCTGGGGGTGCGGCCCACGGCCTCGGTGCTGATGGGGTTTTTATTGCGCCACGCTATCCACATCGACCCGACGCTGATTGGGCATTTCTGGGAATCTTCCACACGCCGCAGCCTGGCCATGGCGCACATTGCACGGCAGCTGTATGGCCTGGACGTGGAAGTGGCCAAAACCTGCGGCCTGTTTTGCCATGTTGGCATTCCGGTCATGCTGCAGGGTGTGCGTGGCTACAGCGGTACGTTGGTGGAGGCCATGGCGCGGCAAGACCGCACCTTCATTCAAACCGAAAACGCGGCCCACCGCACCGACCACGCCGTGGTGGGGGCCCTTGTGGCCAAAACCTGGCGGCTGCCGCAGGTGATCGTGCATGCGGTGCGCCTGCACCATGATTTTTCAGTGCTGGGCGATGACAGCATTTCCATGAACGTGCGCCAACTGGTGGCCGTGGCCGCCATTGCCGACCATTTGGTAGCCGACCATGAAGGTGTTCAAGAACAACGTGAGTGGCATAACCACGGCGCGCAGTGCCTGGCTTTCTTGCAAATTGGCCCCGACGAGGTCGAAGCCTGGGTGGATGCGCTCTACCCAGTGTTTGAGGGCGTGGTGGTGGCCTGAGTTTGAATCGTCAGAAAAATTCAGGCAATGGCATGGCTCAATGAGAGTTCATGAATTTTGGCCGGTGAAAGTTCCAGGCCGTTGGGCCAGCACAGCGCGCCAGCGTCGATGAAAAAGCATTGGAAGTAAGCAGGATCGCGGAGTTTGTCCAGCAACGGTCCCGCGCGGTTGGACAGGTAGGCGTTGGCATCAAACACGCCATGCGTATGGTCCGAGAAATCAATCGCAAGTGTGAACGGGGCAGTCAGGCGAGCGTTAAGCACTTTAATCACGGTCAGCTCCTTGAATTCGATCCAACGGCTCAAAACGTTGTGCGCGTTGCCAATTGTCTTGCAGTTCAGCTTGGTGTACCAAACACCATTCTTTGACGATGGCAGCAACCTTGCGAGGTAAATCACCTTCGCTCACTTCGCCAGTTGCAATTTTGACCAAAGCCTCAAAGCCCTGGTATTCCACATGAATGTGCGGTGGCGGATGGTCGTCATGCCACATACGAACGATGATGCCGAAGAAGATAGAGAGCGTTGGCATGTTCGTTGTTCCTTGTTCTCAAAGGGTCTTGGTTTTGGGTTTGCGTTTGGGCTTTTCTGTGGGCAGCAGCGTGGTGAGCTTTTGGTATAGCTCAAACAAAAACGCCACGCGCTCGGCATCACTTTTGTAGCTCTTTTTGCCACCGCAGGCCTCATAGGCCTTGTCCACGGCGGCATCGAGTTTTTGATGCGCCTTGAGCAACCCGGGCGGCATGGTGAGCGGGTCATACAGGTCGGCCAGCGTTGCGGGTTGGTCACCCGACTGGAATTTGGCACGCACATCAAGCACGCTTCGTGCTGCGGTTTCGATAGCTTCTTCGGCTTTATTCATAAGGGCTGAAGCCTTATTTTGCTTAGAGCTTTGAACCGCATCAGGCCAAGGAAAGTTGTTGTAGACGATGGTGTTGGAATAGCGGAAACGGCTTTCAAGTCGGCCGCAGGTGTAGCGCATCCAGGCGTTGTGCATGGCAGAAGTCAACACACCAAAGTGGTACAGCGTGGCGTTGGGCAGCATGAAAACCAGGTTGCTGGCAATCACTTTTGGCGGCATGTAGCCAATTGGAATGTAGATTCTGTTTTCTGAACTGACACTGGGGAGCAGCAAGTAAGGCAGGTTGGTTTGCCGATCTTCGCCAAACAAGGTGGGCGTGTTGGCCTGTGCCACCGTGATCGCCTTGCTGCTGGCCAGACGCATGCTTTTGACCGCCTGCACACGCTGCAGCACCAGCGGCATGGCACGCAATTGCGCTGGCAAAATGTCTTTGAGCCACAGACACCAGCGTGGGATGGCATTGATAAACTCGTCAGCCCCCACAAAAGGTTGAAGCCAATTTTTTGCCAGTGGTTCGGCTTGTAGCAGGGCCTCTTTTTCGGCATCACTGAGCAATAAATGGCCGCCATCGGTAGGCTGGCTGCCCTTGGTCATGGCGGGCACGTCGGCCAGCGGGTGACGGCGTTTTTCCAGAAACACATCGGGCGCATCAACCAGGTAAGGGTTGATGTGGCTGGCCGGCACGGCATGGGGCTCGCCCTTGATATCGTCGTACGCAAAAATGACCTTGTCAGGCCGGTCTTCCATGCCAAAACCGATGATGACGCAATGCACGGCTGCCTTGCCGCTGGCCTCGTTGCTCCAGCTGAAGGTGCGGTGGGCAAAATGGATGTGCACGCCTTGCGCCAGCATCCAGCTCCACAGCACGCCGACTTGCTCACCTTGGGTGATGCTGTTGGTGGAGACAAAAGCCACCCGAATCGGCGGCCAATAGTGCGCCACGGGTGCTTGCACCCAATGGGCAGATTGCTCAGCCGGTAACGGCTCCAACCCACGAACGTAGTGCACCGCCTTGACATACCAGGCTGCCACATAGTCCAACACGCCAGCGTTTTGGAGGGGGGTGAGCAGGGGGGGAAGATCGGCTTTTTGCGCTGCACTCTGGTAGCTGTAGCCAACAAAGGGCGGGTTGCCCAGCAAGAAACTGCAACGCGCTGCGGGCAGTACCTGGTTCCAGTCCAGCCGCAGGGCATTGTTGAACGCAATGTGCGGGCTGGTGCGCAGCGGTATGCGGGCAAAGTACAGGCCAAACTCTTCGCTCACTTGCAAGTTCATCTGATGATCCATCAGCCACAGTGCCACTTGGGCAATCTGCGCCGGAAACTCTTCAATTTCAATGCCGTAAAACTGGTCAACGTTGACACCTATCAGGCTGTGCACGTCCACACTTTGTTGCCCGGCGTGGCCGCTCAAACCCTGGCTGGCGCGCAGCACGGCCAGTTCCAGCAAGCGCAGCTCGCGGTAGCTGATGACCAAAAAATTGCCACAACCGCAGGCGGGGTCAAAAAAGGTGAGCGTGCGCAGTTTTTTGTGGAATTCAAACAGCTTGTTTTTTTGCCGCTTGACCTTTTCGAACTCGGCCCACAGCGCATCCAGAAACAGCGGCTTGATGAGCTTGAGGATGTTTTCCTCAGACGTGTAATGCGCGCCCAGGTTGCGCCGCGCGGTGCTGTTCATGATGCTCTGGAACAGGCTGCCAAAAATGGCCGGGCTGATGGCCGACCAGTCCAGTGCGCAGGCATCCAGCAGTGCCTCGCGCATGGGACGGTTGAAGTCAGCCAGGGGCAGGGGTTCGGCAAACAGCTGGCCGTTGATGTACGGGAAGGCCGCCACCTGCTCGTCGAGCGTGCGGCTGCGTTGCACGGTGTCGGTGTTAAACACCTGAAACAACTGCGCCAGCCGTGGCCCCAGGTCGGAGCCATCGACCGAGGTGCGCTCTTCAATGAAGGTGCGAAACGCCTGCGTGGGCTGAAAAATGCCGGTGTCGTCGGCAAACATGCAAAACAGCAGGCGCACCAGCAGCACCTCCAGCGGATGGTCGGTGTAGCCACTGGCTTTAAGCGCGTCGTGGAGCTGCCCCATGCGTTCGGCCGCTTTGACGTTGACTGGGTCTTGCGGCTGAATGCGCTGCACCTTGTAGCCCGCCACAAAGCCAAACAGCTTGATGTGTTTGTCCAGGTCTTTCAGCTCAAACTCGACCGTTTCACCGCTGGCCAGCCGGTGCACGCGAAAGCGGGCAAAGTCGCACACGATGAGCAGTTGTGGCAGGTCGCGCTCGGCAATACCGGGCAAGTAGCCCAGGGCCTGGTCAAGCGCTGCGTCCAGATTCTTGCCGCGTGATTTGTGTTCCACCAGCAACATGCCAGGCCAGAACAAGTCTACAAAACCGTCGGTCTTGCTTTTCTCACCCTGCGCTTTTGCTGGTATCTTTTTGACCGCGTGTTCAAACGTGGCCACGCGCTTGTTGGTGATGCCAAAAATCTCAAAGAAGTCAATCCAGAACGGCTTGGCCTGGCTGTCTTCGTTGGCCGCGTCGGCCCATGTGCGGCTGAAGGTGAGGGCGCGCGATTTGATTTCGTTCCAGCTGAGTGGCATAAAGTATTAAATAAAAATGGGCTCTAGCCCTTGTTTTATAAGCCTAACATGTTATAAAAAACAGAGCAAATTCAAGAATCAGGCTGCGCACCCAAGGCCTGTTTGACCGCCTGCCCCAGCTCAATCACGGCCATGGCGTAGTAGCTGCTCCAGTTGTAGCGCGTGATGGTATAGAAGTTGTCGGTGCCGGCCACATACACCGGTGCGTCAGCGCCCATTTGCAGCTCAATCAGGGCCAGCTTGCCGCTGTGGTTCAGTGCCGCACCGTTCAACACAGCGCCCTTGGCCTGAAAGCTGGCGACGCTGAACGTGGGCAAGATGTCGGGGGCCAGCAGGTCGGGCAGATCCAGCCGGGCCGCGTCAAACGTCACCGGGAAATGCGTCGCCAGGCCGGGTTGCCAGCCAAAGGTTTTGAAATAGTTGGCCACCGAGCCAATGGCATCGGCCGGGCTGTGCTGCAAATCCACCACCCCGTCACCGTCAAAGTCCAGCGCGTAGTTGGCCCAGCTCGACGGCATGAACTGGGGCAGGCCCATGGCCCCGGCGTAGCTGCCTTTTTGCGTCAGCGGGTTGCGCCCGGTGCGCTGCATCAGGCTCAAAAACTGCGCCAACTCGCCCCTGAAATATGCGCTGCGCTCGGCCGCCCGTGGGTGGCTGGCGGGAAAGTCAAAGCTCAGCGTGGCCAGCGCATCGATGACACGGAAGTTGCCGGTGATGCGGCCGTAATAGGTTTCCACCCCGATGATTGCCACCACGATGCTGGCAGGTACGCCGTAACGCTCTTGGGCGCGCTGCAGTGCCTGGGCGTTGTCACGCCAGAAAGCCAAGCCCGCTTCGATGCGTTGCGGCTCAACGAAGCG
>JBGSRY010000254.1:0-3061 GCA_041737325.1 Rhodoferax sp.
CTGCTGGTCAAGCTGGGCATCACCCAAGCGCAATCAAAAGCCTTGGTGGCGGCCGGTGCTGCACCAACCGGGGCACAGATCAGCAGCGTCAATGGTCAACCAGCGGTGCAAATCAATGACGGATTTGACCGCGCGTGGCGAAGAGTCGGTTTGTCACTGGATCGCACCAGCTTCACGGTAGAAGACCGTGACCGCAGCAAAGGAATTTATTTTGTGCGCTACGTGGCACCCACTGCTGACAAATCCGAGCCCGGTTTCTTCAGCAAGCTTTTTGGTGCAAGCGCAAAAGACAATGCACCACAAAAATTCAGGATTTCTGTGGTCAGTCAGGGCAACACCAGCACCGTTTCGGTACAAAACGCCGATGGTTCCACCGCACCTGCAGCCGATGCGCAGCGCATTGCAAAGGTGTTGGCAGACGACCTCAAGTAGGCAGGCTCGCTGCACACAGGCTGGACTGCGCAGTCAATCCAGCCAATGTGTGAACGTGTCAAGAGGTTCTCTTGGGGTGTGAAACGTGTTAACCAAGGCCTGCGCATTGGCATACCCCAAAGCCATGCCACACACCAGCATCTCATCGGCCTGCGCCCCAATGTGCTGCAAGATGATGTTGGCAAAGCCGTTCCATGCCGCTTGCGGACAAGTGTGCAAGCCACGGGCACGGGCAGCCAGCATGACATTCTGTAAAAACATGCCGTAATCCAGCAGTGAACCGCGCCCCAGCACGCGGTTCACGGTGAACATCAACCCCACGGGTGCATCAAAAAAATGGTAGTTGCGCTGGTGCTGCAGGTGCATCGCGTCTTTGTCACCCTTGCCAATACCCAGCAAGCCATACAGTCCCCACCCGTTTTCACGCCTGCGTTCAATGAAGGGGCTGACCCATTTTTCAGGGTAGTAGTCATAGGCCTCACGGTATTGGTCTGCCAGCGCCGGGTTGGCACGCAGGGCATTGTGGGCAGCGCACACCTTGTCCACCAGGGCCTGCCGGCTTTGGCCTTGCAATACATAAACTTTCCAAGGCTGGGTGTTGGTGCCAGAAGGTGCGCGACTGGCCACCTGCAAGATGCTTTGCAGCACCTCACGCGACACCGCTTGCGCAGTAAAGTCTCGCACCGACATGCGCGACGTGATGGCCGCATCTACAGCCGCAACCAGCACTGCATCTGGCCCTGTGGGTTGGTTCATAAAAGCTTCTCCAAAACGCACTTCAAATCCACTGGCAACGGCATCGGACGACGTGTGAACCGATCCACATAAACATGCACAAAATGACCTTTGGCAGCAGTCATGGGCTCCCCGTGGGCGAACAAACCCACGTCATACCGCACGCTGGAATGCCCCAGCCGCGCCACCCGAATACCTGCTTCTATGGTTTGTGGAAACGCGAGCGGTGCAAAGTAATTGCATTGGGTTTCAACCACCAGTCCGATGGTGCTGCCGTGTTCAATGTCGAGCACACGCTGCTCAATCAAGTGGGCATTGACTGCGGTGTCAAACCAACTGTAATAGACCACGTTGTTGACATGCCCATAGACATCGTTGTCCATCCAGCGGGTGCTGATGGTTCGGAACACCCGGTAGGCACTGCGCGGCTCAGGTTGCGGTTTGTCGGTGGCTACTGCCAATGATGCCAAAGGTGCTGAAGAACTCATAAGTGCCCATTTTGCCAGCGCCAGCAGGCCACCTGAAACACCTCTTACGGCTTGCGCTCTTTCATCAAGTCGCGCAAACGTTTGGGTGCAGGAACCAGCGGCGTTCTGCTGCGCGTCCAGGCCCCTTGCTCTGACGGTGACAGCGCACGTCCACGGCTCATAAACCACGAGGCCAACTTGTATAACCCTGATTTGCTGTAGACCTGCGACCACATGCCCCACACGGTGGATGCTGCCAGGGTTCGCGCCGACCCGCTGCCACGCAACGTAGCCTCTTCGGTATCAGGCCGGGCTTGGGCCTCATTGCGCAAACGCACCAATATGTCAGTGATCGGGATTTTCACCGGGCACACTTGGTTGCAAGCCCCACACAGCGTTGACGCAAAAGCCAGTGGATAGGTTTTATCCAGACCCAGCATGTGCGGTGAAACGATGGCCCCAATCGGGCCCGGATAGGTCGTGCCATAGGCATGCCCGCCAATGCGCGCGTACACCGGGCAATGGTTCATGCAGGCACCACAGCGGATGCACTGCAGGGTGGCGCGCAGTTCATCGTCGGCATAGGCCTGGGTGCGGCCGTTGTCCAGCAAAATCAGATGCACCTCTTGTGGCCCATCTTTTTCACCGGGCTTGCGTGGCCCACTGATCATGTTGACGTAAGTGGTGACCGATTGCCCGGTGGCCGAACGCGTCAACAGGCTCAACAAAGGCGGCAGGTGTTCGAGTTTTTCGACCACTTTCTCAATCCCTGTGATGGCAATATGAACCTTCGGCACGGTGGTGCACATGCGGCCATTACCCTCGTTTTCCACCAGGCACAGCGTACCGGTTTCGGCCACCGCAAAATTCACACCAGACAGGCCAATGTCGGCCTCGGCAAACTTGCGCCGCAGCACGCGTCGACCGATCTGAATCAGGGCATCCACGTCTTCGGTGTAGCTCACGCCCGGCACTTCATCCGCAAACAATTGCGCGATTTCCTGCTTGGTTTTGTGAATCGCCGGCATGATGATGTGCGACGGGGCCTCGCCCGCCAATTGCACGATGTATTCACCCATGTCCGATTCAAAGGCTTCAATGCCTGCGGCCTCCATGAAGTGGTTGAAACCCACCTCTTCGCTCACCATCGACTTGCCTTTGATGATGCGCTTGGCCTCTACACGCTGTGCAATGCCCAGGGCAATGGCATTGGCATCTGCACCGTTTTGAGCCCAATGCACCTGCACACCGTTGGCCGTCAGTTTGGCCTCTAGCTGCTCCAGCAAGCGTGGCAAATTGGCCAGACTGTAGCGACGAATCGAAGCCCCCAGCTCGCGCAAACCTTGCGTTTCATCCAGATCAGGAAACTGCGCACGCCGTTTGGCCTGTAAAAAATCCATGGCTCCGCGAAAATTTTTACGCTGCCC
>JBGSRY010000365.1:0-3070 GCA_041737325.1 Rhodoferax sp.
GGGCTGAACTGCTGGTGTTGCCCGAGTATTTTTGTCTGATGGGACAGCACGATGCCGACAAACTGGTGATTGGCGAAACCTATGGCCAAGGACCTTTGCAGCAATTTTTGGCCGATGCGGCACAGCGCCTGGGGGTTTGGCTGGTGGGCGGCACGATCCCACTTCAAAGCCAGACGGACGCGTCACGGGTGAGCAACAGCAGTCTGGTGTTTTCCCCGCAGGGCCGGTGCGAAGCCCGTTACGACAAAATTCACCTGTTTCGATTTGACAATGGGCGCGAGCACTACGACGAGTCCGTGGAGCTTGCGCCAGGTCGTGTGCCGGTGACTTTTGACTTGCCCTCCCAAGACGGCCACACGTGGCGCGTGGGGCTGAGCGTGTGTTACGACCTGCGTTTTCCGGAGCTGTACCGTGCCTATGCCAAGGCCGGTGCGCAGTTGCTGCTGGTCCCCAGCGCCTTCACCTACACCACCGGACAAGATCATTGGGAGGTGTTGTTGCGCGCCCGTGCGATTGAAAACCTGGCGTATGTGGCCGCTGCCGCGCAAGGCGGCTTGCACGACAACCAGCGCCGCACCTGGGGTCAGGCCATGGTGGTCGACCCGTGGGGCAAGGTGCTGGCGCAGCACGCGCAAGAAGCCGGTGTGGTGCTGGCCGAATTGGACTTTGATGCCCTGAACGCTTGCCGCAGCCGCTTGCCTGCGTTGCAACACCGTGTGCTATGAGCTGCATCCTGGTCTGCCTGCAGCGTGTGGGGTGGCTGGCGCTGGCGACGCTGGTGGTGGCGTGTGGCAGCGTGGTGCACACCCCGTTGCCTGGTCCAAAGCCGCTGGCTATGCCACCTGCGGCTGTGCGCACCGTGCCTGAGGTCGGTGCTGCCCCCCGTCTGGTGCGCGGCAACAGCCGCTGGGTGGCGGTGCCCTGGAGCGATTTGCCCGGGGTAGAGACCGATGCCTTGTACGAGGCCTGGAATGCCTGGTTAAAAAGTTGTGAACGCCCCGGGCCGGTATTTGCGCCGCTGTGCCCTGAGGTGCGGCGCTTGAGCATTGGGGGTGAACAGGCGCAACGCCAGTGGCTCATGGAACGTTTGCAACCCTACCGTGTGGAGTCGTTGCAAGACGAAAGCCAAGGCTTGCTCACGGCCTATTTTGAGCCCGAGTTTGAAGCCCGGCGCGTCCGCCAGCCCGGGTTTGAGGTGCCCTTGTACCAGCCGCCTGGCGGTTTGTCCGTGCGCCAACCCTGGTTCAGCCGGCAGGAGATGGAGACGCTGCCCGCAGCGCAGGCCGCGCTGCAAGGCCGCGACCTGCTTTACCTGGCTGATCCGGTGCAAGCCATGTTGTTGCAAATTCAGGGCTCGGGGCGCTTGCGGGTGACCGAGCTTGACGGCAGTCAGAAACAGGTGCGACTGGCCTACGCTGGGCACAACGGACACCCTTACCAGAGCGTTGGGCGCTGGTTGCTTGATCAAGGTGAAGTGCGTGATGCCTCCTGGCCCGGCATCCGGGCCTGGATGCTGCAAAACCCGCAACGTGTGCGCGAGCTGCTGTGGCGCAATCCGAGGGTGGTGTTTTTCAAGGAAGAACCGTTGAGTGAATTTGACAGCGGCTTTGGCCCACGCGGTGCGCAAGGGGTGCCTTTGACACCGGGGCGCTCCATCGCCGTAGACCCGCAAAGTATTCCGTATGGGACACCGGTCTGGCTGGTCTCGCAAGGGGCGCAGGTAAATCTGCAACGCTTGGTGTTGGCGCAAGACACTGGCAGTGCGATTCGGGGTGCGGTGCGGGCCGATTATTTTGCCGGCTGGGGCAGCGCTGCAGGCGAACTGGCGGGGCGGCTCAAACAGCCGCTGCGCTTGTGGGTGTTGTGGCCCAAGCCACAATGATGGCGTTACCATTGCCCCTGGCGACTTGATGTTTCAGTTTTAACCGGATACTTTCATGAATAAAGCAAGCAGCAAATCCACCATGCGCGACATTGATGAGCGCACCAACCTGGCCGGCAACAGCATGTTCGAGTTGTTGCTGTTCCGTTTGGGTGAAGCGCCCGGCACCGACAAGCGTGAACTGTTTGGCATCAACGTGTTCAAGGTGCGTGAAATCCTGGTCATGCCCGAGATCACCGCCATGGTGAATTCGCCGCCGTCGGTGATGGGCGTGGCCAACATCCGCGGCCAGATGATCACCGTGATCAATTTGCCGCAACTGGTGGGTACCAACCCGACCAAGGGGCTGGGCATTTTGCTGGTGACCGAATTCGCCCGCACCACGCAAGCCTTTGCGGTGGAAGAAGTCAACGAGATCGTGCGTCTGGAGTGGAAGCAGGTGCTGTCTGCCGAAGGCCGCGGCGGCGGTCTGGTGACCAGCATTGCCCGACTTGACGGCGATGCCGAAAACACCCGACTGGCACAGGTGCTGGATGTGGAGCAAATCCTGCGGGATGTGTTCCCTGAAGATCACCAGGTCGAAATTGAGGCCACCAGCAAGCTGCATATTCCTGAAGGCACGGTGGTGTTGGCGGCAGACGACTCTGCGGTGGCGCGCATGATGATTGAGCAGGGCCTCAAAGCCATGGGCGTGCCGTTCATCATGACCAAGTCGGGCCAGGAAGCCTGGGATCGACTCAAAGCCATGGCATCCGAAGCAGAAGCGCATGGGCAGACCATCAAGGACAAGGTGGCCCTGGTGCTGACTGACCTTGAAATGCCCGAGATGGACGGTTTTACCCTGACGCGCAACATCAAGCAAGATGTGCGTTACAGCGGCATTCCGGTGGTCATCCATTCTTCGCTGACCGGCTCCACCAACGAAGACCACGTCAAAAAAGTAGGGGCCGATGCCTATGTGGCCAAGTTTGTGGCTGAAGAACTGGCGCAGACCATTCGCAAGGTGTTAACGCGCAATTAAAACCACGCTTTGAGAGCCGGGTAAAGCGCCCGGTAACGTTCATAACGCGGCAGCAGCAGTGCACTTTGGGTTGGCATCGGTTCAAAGCCCTGCGCCAGCGGCAAGTTTTGACAAACCCTGTTTTCTGTGCCGCCGTCGGCCATCCAGGCCAGCCGCGCGGCTCCCAG
>JBGSRY010000352.1:0-2755 GCA_041737325.1 Rhodoferax sp.
TGGTGGGCAGTGCCTCCTGAAAGCCATGCATATTGGGGGTCAACACCGAGTAGCGCACGCCAGGTTGACGGTTGATACCGGCCATGACCTCCGCGTTGTCGGCCATTTGCGGCACCCATTTGGGCGACACAAAACTGGTGACCTCAATCTCTTTCAGGCCAGCCGCCTGCAGCCGGTGCACCAGCTCGATCTTGACAGCGGCAGGGACAATTTGTTTTTCATTTTGCAGGCCATCGCGCGGGCCGACATCGACAAGTTTGACTTGGGCGGGGTAGTGCATGCTTTGTTCCTATTCAAGGGTTGCGCCCATTATGGACAATGCCACCAGCAGTCGCACCGGGATGCCACATGCCAAAGCCTGTCAATTTGCCCTGCGCCCTCAATACCCCCGCGCCGCGTCCACCTGCCCCGCCACAGGTTCGCCACGCTGCAGCGCCACCAGTTTGCCCACCATCTGGGCAATACTCTCATCAAGCAGCGTGCGTGCCGAGGTGTGCGGCGTCAGGGTGATACGCGGCTCGCGCCAGAAGGGGTGGTCAGCCGGCAGCGGCTCGGTGCGGAACACGTCCAGCAGCGCACCCGACAAATGCCCGCTTTGGATCAGCGCCAGCAAGTCATCATCGACCAGATGCGCGCCGCGCGCCACGTTGATGACATAGCCGCCAGGCTGCAGGCGGCTCAGGCGCGCACGATTCAAAAAGTTGAGGGTGTCGGGCGTGAGCGGCAGCAGGTTCACCAGCACCCGGCTGCTGGCCAAAAAATCGTCCAACTGCGCCGCGCCGCTGAAAGCCCGCACACCGGCCAGCAGCTTGGGCGTGCGGCTCCAGCCGTTGACCGGAAAGTCAAACGCGGTGAGCGCCTGCGCCACGCGCGAGCCCAGCGCCCCCAGACCCATTACCCCCACGGGAAAGTCGATGCGCTGGCGCGGTGGGTAATACGTCCAGCGCCCGGCACGCGTGTCGGCGGCATAAGCATCCAGCTCGCGGAAATGGCGAACAACCCCTTGGCACACGTATTCGGCCATTTGCACGGCCATGCCCGCGTCTTCCAGCCGCACCACCACGGCCTGCGGTGGCAAGCGCAGTTTCAGCAACGCATCGACACCCGCGCCAATGTTGAAAATGCCTTTGAGCTGCGCTTGCTCGTCAAAGAATTGCTGCGGTGGCTGCCACACCACGGCGTAGTCGGCCAGGGCCGCGCCGGGCTGCCAGACGCTGACCTGGGCCTGTGGCAAAGCCGCACGCAAGCCCGCCAGCCACGGCTCGGGGGCGGTGTTGGCGCAGCAGAAGGTGATGCGAAGAGGTGTCATAAATGCTTTTAAATCAATAGCTGCTGGCGCTTATTGGATAAGGGCTACAGGTCAAACTCGTACTAAACTTTTGCGTTGCCATTGCTCGATCAATCTACCCTGATCAACCGCACATCCAGCCCTGCCACTTTGGCAAAACCCGCATCCGCCGTGACAAAAAGAGTGTGCTCTGAGGTAGCCATTGCGCTGGCTGCCTGCAAGGCATCTGGGGTTTTGAGGCCATAGCGGGCACGCAACTGGGTGGCGGCATTGACCACCTCAGCGTTGAGTTCCACAACCTGCACGGCGGCAAAAAAATCGTCATAGCGTTTCAAAAGCGCTGGGTTACCTTCGCGCAGCGGCTTGACGCGACATTCCAGCACCGACAAGCGCGACACCACCAATTGAACGCTGGCCTGCTGCGCCGTCAACTGCGCCATCAGATCGATGGCGGCGGCGCGAAATGCGGCAGCGCCTTCAAACCGGTAAATCAGCGCGCAGGCATCCAGAAACAGCCTCACCGACTGCTCCAACCGTCGTTCAACCCCGCCAGGCGGGCCTGCAAACCAGCCGCATCCAGCCCACCCGTGGGGTTATCGGGCGCAAGAAATTGGCTTAACCCATTGGAGGCGGTCGGCTGATTGCGCTGCGCCTGCGCTATCAACGCCTCGTAATCCGCCGGGCTCAACAACACCGCGCTGGGGCGATTGCGCTTCATCAGGTGCACCGGCCCCTGCGCCAGCGCTGCGTCCAGCGCCGCAAAACCACTGCGCTTGATTTCTGCTACTGTGATGATGTTCATAACCGCACCTTTTTAAGAACCGATAACGGTGTCAATGGTACACAAAATGAAATTTTTCAACACGTATGAATCCGTTATAGGGTCGTTTGGACAGCACGTTTGTCTTGCGCGTCAGGGTGCTGGTGATGCATCCGCTGATGGCGGCAGAACTGGTAGACCTTCTGAAAGCTGTTAGTCATCCATGCCCGATCACGCTGCTAACCAGCCACTGAATCGCCAAACTGCTAGACGCATCTTGTCCGCCATCTTGGCCACAAAACCGCGGGGGCTAGAGGCCAAAAAAAGCTCAAAGCTTTTGCATCACGCCCCAGCCACGCTCAACTTGAGCAGCTCCGCCCCTTCCACCACTTGGTCGCCAGGCACGTAGAGCAGTTCAGCCACCACGCCGTCCATCGGCGCGGCGATGGTGTGCTCCATCTTCATGGCTTCCAGCACTGCCAATGCTTGGCCTTTTTGCACCGTGTCACCGGCTTGCACGGCAAACGACACCACTTTGCCAGGCATGGGCGCGGTCAGGCGGCCGACTTCTGCCGGAGCCTCTCCCGCATGCGCCAGCAAGTCCACTGCAATGATTTGTGTAGCACCTTGCGCAGTAAAGACGTGGGCTACCTCGCCTTTTCGGTACACATTCACGCACGCGCGCTGGCCTGCAAACTGAAGGTCGA
>JBGSRY010000418.1:0-2442 GCA_041737325.1 Rhodoferax sp.
GGGCTGCTGATTTTGCAGGTGCAGGTCGGCTGGGTGCGGCCTGGCCACGTGCCGCTGCTCCCTTGGGGGTTGTGCCCAGGGCGCGCCGGTCGGTCCCCTTGAAAGGCACGGCTTTGGGTGGGTGAGCGCGCACCGCTGCCGTGGGTATGGCCGTGTGGCTGGCTTCACCCGCGCCCAGTTTGAACACCGCCACCGTTTGCACCAGGTCTTGTGCCTGGCTCTTGAGGCTGCTGGCGGCGGCTGCCATTTGCTCCACCAGCGCGGCATTTTGTTGCGTGACTTGGTCCATTTGCGTCACCGCTTCACCAACCTGGCTAACCCCCTGGCTTTGCTCGTTGCTGGCGGCGCTGATCTCACCCATGATGTCGGTCACGCGGCGGATGCTGCTGACCACTTCAGTCATGGTGCTGCCGGCTTTGTCCACCAGCGTGGTGCCTTGTTCGACCCGGCTGACGCTGTCGTCAATCAGGCTTTTGATTTCTTTGGCGGCTTCGGCACTGCGCCCGGCCAAGCTGCGCACTTCACTGGCCACCACCGCAAAGCCACGCCCTTGTTCTCCGGCACGGGCGGCTTCTACCGCAGCATTCAAGGCCAGGATGTTGGTTTGGAAGGCAATGCCGTCGATGACGCTGATGATGTCGGCAATTTTGCGAGACGAGTCGTTGATGCCTTTCATGGTGTCCACCACTTGGGCTACCACGTCACCGCCTTGCACCGCCACCGTGCTGGCACTCATGGCGAGTTGGTTGGCCTGGCGGGCGTTGTCGGCGTTTTGCTTGACGGTTGAGCTGAGCTCTTCCATGCTGGCGGCGGTTTGCTCCAGGGCGCTGGCTTGAGACTCGGTGCGGTTGCTCAGGTCTTGGTTGCCTTGGGCAATCTCAAAGCTGGCAGTGCCAACGTTTTCAGCACCTTGACGCACCCGCAGCACCCGGCTGGAGAGTTCTTGTTGCATGTTGCTCAAGGCTTGCAAAAGGTCTCCCACTTCATCGTGACGATCAGTCTGAATATCAATTGTCAAATCGCCTTCGGAAACTGCTTTGGCAACATTGCCAGCACGGATCAGTTCGGCCACAATTTTTTTCTGCATCAGCCAAGAAACGCCCACAGTAGCACCCGCGGCTAACACAGCCAACACCGACAAAATCAAATTGGTATTGCGTGAATGAGATTGAATGTCAGAATTTGCCGAACTTGCTACCGAATTCAGCCCTGCTTCCAGATCATCTGTATTTTTGCTCAACGTCTGAAAAGTAGTATCCGCGCTTTGCATGGCTGCAATGCCTGTATTGGGATCCATGGCCGAAAGGTCAATGGCCTGATCTGCCTGCTTGGCATATTGACTGAGTTGCCCCTGAATATTTGCTTTCAATTTTTGCAGCGATGCGTCTGATACAACCCTCTGATCGAGAGTATTTAAATTTTGATTGATGTTTGCAATCTGCGAACTTAGTTCTTTGCGGATCGCGACAATTTTTGGTTCATCGAGTGAACCAATAATGCCTAGATTACGGTACACGCCAGAGTGAATCAGCCCCATCTGATGCTGAAAATCTGCAAGCGCACTAACGTCTTGCAAATGATCTTCAAAACTTTTGATGATTTCGTTGGTTCCCTGTGTCAACAAGAAATTGCTGATTTGCCCACCCAAGAGTAGCACCAAGGCAGTGACCAAGGGTGCCAACAACAGCTTCACGTTTAACTTCATGATCAATCTTTCAGGCCATTAAAAAAAGCGAGCAGATTCAAGTGAATGTGCTCGCCATTTATTGTTTGCGCATCTGGCTTTACTTGTAGATGCCCCCGCAAACCACGATCTCGTCAAGCTTTTCACAATACATGCTCTTGGGTTGAATCTTTTTGTCAACCGGGTTCGTGAATTTGTAGTCTTGCCAAAACGTGCCTTTGGTTTTAGCCAGTTCCACACGTTCTTTTACGAAAGGCTTGCCGTCGATGTCTTTGAGGTCGATCAAATTTTTGCCAACCATTTTTGCGTTAGCGCCGTGTGCGTGCACAGTACCGTCTAATCCGTACACAGTCAAATACAAATCGCGGTCATTGAACTGCCCCGCCTTGTTGCTGATTTCTGCATAACCTTTTTCTTTGCCATTGGCTTTGATGAAAGCCACGCCTTTTTTAACCATCGCAGTGGCTTCTGCTGCTGTGGCCTTGGTTTGTGCCTGAACGGCAAACGGAACAGCAAGTGCGCACAACAGTGCTGAAAGAATAAAGGAATGTTTCATGGAATCTCCTGTCTAAAGAATTAACTGATCTGCCTTGTTTGGTATCGGCATATTTACGCCAAACTGAAGTCAGCTCAGAGAGATGATACGGATGTTTTTGACCGTTTTTTAGCAATAAAGGGAAGGGTTTTCACGGGGCTGGTCAGCCGTGCCACTTGCCGTTGGCGTCGGCCGTTAAAACGTTTCCCAATCCCCATCACTG
>JBGSRY010000420.1:0-1596 GCA_041737325.1 Rhodoferax sp.
CGCGTGGCTGCCCTTGAAGGCGGCATTGGGTCCATTGCCACGGCCAGTGGCCAGGCAGCACTTCATCTGAGTGTTGCCACGCTGATGGGCGCGGGCTCCCACATCGTGGCCAGCACGGCACTGTATGGCGGCAGCCAAAACCTGTTGCACTACACGCTGCGCCGCTTTGGCATTGACACCACCTTTGTCAAACCCGGCGACATCGACGGCTGGCGCGCGGCCGTGCGCCCCAACACCAAACTGTTGTTTGGCGAAACCGTGGGCAACCCGGGGCTGGACGTGCTGGACATTCCCACGGTGGCGGCCATCGCACATGACGCGGGCGTGCCCCTGCTGGTGGACTCGACCCTGACCACGCCGTGGCTGATCAAGCCGTTTGAGCTGGGCGCTGATCTGGTCTACCACTCGGCCACCAAATTCCTCTGCGGCCACGGCACGGTGATTGGCGGCCTGGTGGTGGACGGCGGTAGTTTTGACTGGGAAGCAGCCGTGGATGCCAGCGGTGCCCCCCGGTTTGCCGAACTCACCCAAGCCTACGATGGCTTTCACGGCATGGTGTTTTCAGAAGAATCCACCGTGGGCGCGTTTTTGCTGCGTGCGCGCCGCGAAGGCTTGCGCGACTTTGGCGCGTGTCTGAGTCCGCACTCAGCCTGGCTGATTTTGCAGGGCATGGAAACCTTGCCACTGCGCATGGCGCGGCACGTCAGCAACACGCAAAAAGTGGTTGATTTTTTGGTCAGTCAGCCAGCGGTGGCGCGGGTTGGACACCCCATGCTGCCCACGCACCCGAGCCATGCCTTGGCGCAAAAGCTGCTGCCGCGCGGGGCGGGCTCGGTGTTCAGCTTTGACCTGCAAGGCAGCCGCGCCCAAGGGCAGGCGTTTGTTGAAACGCTCAAAATTTTCAGCCACCTGGCCAATGTGGGCGATGCCCGCAGCCTGGTGATTCACCCGGCCAGCACCACGCACTTTCGCATGGATGACACCGCGCTGGCCGCTGCCGGCATCACCCAGGGCACGATTCGGCTGAGCATCGGCCTGGAAGACCCCGATGATTTGATCGACGACCTGAAACGCGCGTTGAAGGCGGCAGAACGTGCCCGCTGATGCCTGTACAGTGCAAAATACTCTCATTTATATAGCTGCATGCCCATGTATAACAAGGGCTACAGGTCAATTTTGTTTATACCCAAACAATCCATTTGGGCATGAATGCATGGCGAGACAAGTTGTGAGGCAGTTTGGCTGGCTGCGAGGAGTCCATAGCCGTAGCTATGGACGACGAGCGGACGGGCAAAATGACCGCAAATCGTCCGCCAGGCATCATGCAGGCACGAAGTGCCGCCGAATGGATTATTTGGGTTAAAGCTTTCTGGAATCATTTGCCATGTATTTCACCGTCAACCAAGCCCGCACCTATTGCTACACCGGCGGTAAGCCCTTTGACGCAGCCAAGCCCACGGTGGTCTTCATCCATGGTGTGCTCAACGACCACAGCGTCTGGATTTTGCAAAGCCGCTACCTGGCGCACCATGGTTGGAACGTGCTGGCGCTGGACTTGCCGGGCCACTGCCGCAGCCAGGGCGAAGCACCGGGCAG
>JBGSRY010000438.1:0-4117 GCA_041737325.1 Rhodoferax sp.
CCACGGTGGCGGTGATGGTGCCGTAAAACGTGTTGGCGCTTTCGGCGCCGCCTTTGCCAGAAAAATCGCTGGCTGAAGCCGTGCCGGTTTTCAGGTTGGCAATGTCCATGGGCGACAGCAGTGGGAACGCTGACACGCTGGTGGAGCCCGAGGTGGTGCGGTTGGCGGTGGATTTGGAGACCTGGCTGGCGGTGACTTTCTCCACAATCTGGATCGTGATGTTGTCGCCCACCGCGCGGGCACGCGGGTCTTCAAAAGCCGGACGGTAAGACGCTTTCTGGAACAGACTGCCGCTGGCCGGGGCGGGGCTGGCCACCACCGGTGTGGCGGGCTGTGCCGCAGGGGGCGGCGGGAAGTCAACGCTCACGGTCTGGGGTAGTGAGCTGCACCCCGCAAACAGGCCAATTACTATTGAATATATAGCTGCTTGCCCTTTGTTTGCAAGGGCTAGATGCCAATTTTGTTTAAATAATTGCATGGTGCACCTCGGGCCTTATAACTGGCCAAGTTTCTGCAGCATCTGGTCAGAAGTCTGAATCGCTTTGGAGTTCATCTCGTAGGCGCGCTGGGTCTGGATCATGGTCACCAGCTCCTGCACCACGTTGACGTTGGAGGTTTCGACAAAGCCCTGCATCAGCGCCCCCATGCCGTCTGAGCCGGGTGTGCCGGCCTGCGGTTGGCCCGAGGCGGCGCTCTCGGCATACAGGTTTTGGCCCAGCGGGGTCAAACCGGCCGGGTTGATGAAACGCGCCAGGGCAATGGTGCCAATTTGCTGCGGTGTGGCCGTGCCGGGAATGGTGGCCGACACGGTGCCGTCACCGGCAATCGAGATGCTGCTGGCATTGGCGGGCACGGTGACCCCATTGGCCACGGCCAGGCCCGAGGCCGTGACCAACGCACCGGCTGAATTGACCTGGAACGAGCCGTCCCGGCTGTAGCTGGTGCTGCCATCGGGCATGGTGATCTGGAAGAAGCCGTCGCCCTGAATCGCCACGTCGAGCTTGTTGTTGGTTTGTTGCAGGCTACCCTGGGTGAACGAGCGGCTGGTGGCCACGGTGCGCACCCCCAGGCCGATTTGCAGGCCGGTGGGCAGGGTGGACTGCTCGGTGCTGCTGGCCCCGACCTGGCGCAGGTTTTGGTACATCAGGTCTTCAAACACGGCGCTGGCGCGCTTGAATCCGTTGGTGGACACGTTGGCCAGGTTGTTGGAAATCACGTCCAGCTGCATTTGCTGGGCTTCCATGCCGGTTTTTGAGATCCAGAGGGAGTTGATCATGATGGGTGTCCTGAAAAAATCAGCCTTGCATGCTGAGGAGTTGGGCGGCAGAGCGGTCGTCGGCCTCAGCCGTGGTCATCAACCGGGTTTGGGTGTCAAACTGGCGTGCTGCCTGAATCATCTGCACCATGGTCTCGATGGCGTTCACGTTGGAGCCTTCAATCACGCCCAGTTGCACACGGGCGGTGGCATCGTTGGGCATGGGCTCGCCCGAGGTGGTGCGAAACAGGCCGTCCGTGCCGCGTTTGAGCGGGTCTTCTGCGGTGGGCGTGGCCAGCTTGAGCCGGCCAATGCCGGTAGACGGCTGCTGGCCGACCTTGGCCGTGAGTGTGCCGTCCGAGCCCAAGGTGACTTCACCGCCTGCCGGTACGGTGATGGGGGAGCCGCCGTCGCTGAGCACCGTCAAACCCGTGCTGGTTTTGAGCGTGCCGTCGGCGGCCACTTCAAACGAGCCGTTGCGGGTGTACGCCTCGGTGCCATCCAAGGCTTGCACGCCAAACCAGCTGTTGCCGGTGGTCATGGCATCCATGGCGCGGCCGGTGCGCTGGGGGCTGCCGGGAATATCAGAGAACCCTGGTGTGGCTTCAATCGCCATGACCCGGGTGCTGGAGCCGTCGCCGCGCACCGGTACCGAGCGGTAGGTGGACATCTCGGCCCGAAAACCGTTGGTGGAGACGTTGGCCAGGTTGTTGGCCAGTACGGCTTGCCGGTTTTCGGACGCTTTGGCACCGGTCATGGCGGTGTAGATCAGGCGGTCCATGGGGTCTCCAGTCCAAACGGTTCAAGCGGTTGAAGGGCGCACCCGCTCAGCGCAGGTTCACCAGGGTTGACATCACCTGGTCTTGTGTTTTGATGGTTTGCGCATTGGCCTGGTAGGCGCGTTGCGCGGTCATCATGTTGACCAGTTCAGAGGTCAAATCGACGTTGGATTCTTCCAGTGCCCCGGCCCGCAGTGCGCCGAATTTGCCGTCGCCAGCCTGGCCTTGCACCGCCAGACCGGAAGCGTAGGTGGCGGCCCAGTTGTTGTTACCCAGGGGCTGCAGCCCTTGCACGTTGCGAAAATCGGCCAGCATGACTTGCCCGGCGGCCTGGGTCTGACCGTTGGAGTAGCGGGTGGTGATGACCCCGCTTTCACCGATGGTCAGACCGGTGAGTTCCCCGGGTGCGTAGCCGTCTTGCGTCAGGTTGGAGACCGCAAAGGACGAGCCAAATTGGGTTGCCTTGCTGATGTCCAGGGTGGCTGAAATGTTGGGCGTGACAGCAGAGGGGGTGGCAATCGTTAACGTGGGTGAAGTGGCCGGTGCGACCAGCGCACCATTGGCATCAAACTGCATTTGAAACAAAGCCGTACCACCGGTGGCTACGTCATAGACATCCCAGTTGTCGGTCGTGGTGGAGGCTACCCGCTGAAAGTACAGGCTCACTGGCACGGTGTTGCCCTGTGAGTCAAACGCTGTCAAGGACGTGCCATAAGTGGTGCGCGGCGTGGGGGGCACGGCAGTTGCCGCCACCGGGGCGCGGGCATCCAGGTTGAACTCGGCGGTGATGGCGGTGGTGGCGCTGGCCGGAATCGGGGCGCTGGTGGGCAGCTGCAGGTTTTGCGCGGTGACGCTGGTGGCGTTGCCCAGTTTGTCGGTGGGGTAACCCATGACGTTGGCCCCGGTGTTGGTTTTGATGTAGCCGTCTTTGTCCAGCTTGAAGGAGCCGTCGCGGGTAAAGGCAATCGAACCATCAGGCTGGGTGAGCTGGAAAAACCCGCCGCCATTGATGGCGACATCCAGGCTGTTGCCGGTGGTGTTGATGTTGCCCTGGCTGAACTGCTGGGCAATGGCCTCCACCGCGACACCAATGCCCGCGCCAGCGTTGCCGCCTACGCCCAGTGATGAGGCCACCAGATCGCCAAACTCGGCGCGTGACGATTTCATGCCGGTGGTGTTGGCATTGGCAATGTTGTTGCCGATCACATCCAGGCTGCGGCTGGATGCATTGAGACCTGAGAGTCCGGTTTGGAATGACATGATGGTTTCCTTTGGGGAAAAAAAATGAAGGAGTCGGTTTAAAGGATGGCTTTGATGTTGCTGTAGGCCACGTCGGCGAGGCCTTGCAACTGGACTTGCATCACGCCTGCTGCGCTGCTGACCGAGGTGACCTTGGCGCGGCTCATGGAACTGGTTTCAACCGCCTTGCCACCCAGCGTGGCCGTGACCTTGAAGCTCGGGTTGCCGCTTCCCTGGTAGCCGGAGGCATCCCAGTCAAAGCTGTGGCGGCCCGCATCCAGCGCGCCCAATGAGATCGTGTCGATGACTTGCCCACCCGGTGAGAGCACCTCAATCTTGACGCTTTCTGCCCGGGCACTCAGGTCAATGGCCGCACCTGCCGTGCCGTTTTGGATGTTGAGGGTGTTGCCTTGTACCAGCACCTCGTGGCCGACCATGTTGGAACCTTGCAACACCTGCATGGCTGTGAATTGTTCGGCCATGCTTTTGAGCGTGTCGTTGACTTGCTGGATGCCGGTCACGGTGTTGATCTGCGCCATTTGGCTGGTCATCTGGGCATTGTCCAGCGGGTTCATGGGGTCCTGGTTGTTGAGCTGCGCCACCAGCAGTTTCAAAAATCGGTCTTGCGCCGCATCCATGGTGGAGGTGCCGCTGGTTGTGCTGGTGCTGGTTCCGACGGTGGAGCTGCTGGTCGTCGTGGCTGAGGAGGTTCCGGTCAACATCATGCTGTCCTTGAAAAGTTACTGACCCATCTGCAGCGTTTTGAGCAGCAGCGTTTTTGCGGTGTTCATCACTTCCACATTGTTCTGGTAGGAGCGTGAAGCCGAAATCATGTTGACCATTT
>JBGSRY010000439.1:0-3350 GCA_041737325.1 Rhodoferax sp.
GCTGCCGCGCAGGGTGACAAACAGCGCCTCGCTTGCGTGGCCCGCCAACAGCTCGACCCGGGGCTGGGCCAGATAGCGTTTCAGCCATAGGCTGGCGACCTCACCGAACGGCACCAGGCGCTCCTTGTTGCCCTTGCCAAAGACGCGCAGCACGTTGTCGTTCAAACTCAGGTTGAACACCTTCAACCCCACCAGTTCACTCACGCGCAAGCCACTGGCGTACATCAGTTCCAGCATGGTGCGGTCGCGCACCCCCAGCGCAACGCTGGTATCGGGCGCATGAAGCAGTGCTTCCACCTGCGGCTCGGTCAACGTGTGGGGCATGCGCAGCGCTTGTTTGGCAGGCTGCAGTTTCAAGGTCGGGTCAGCCGCCACCAGACGCTCGCGCAGTGCCCAGCGAAAAAAACGTTTGAACACCGTCAGGCGGCGGTTGGCGGTGGTGGCTTGGGTGGCGGCGTGCTGGTCGGCAAAATAGCCGTTGAGCACAACTTCTGTGACCGACAACAAGGGGCATGCACAGGCGCTGAGCCAAGCCTCAAACAGGGACAGATCACGCCGGTAGGCAGCCAGCGTGTTGTTTGACAAACCGTCTTCGAGCCACAGCGCATCAATGAAGGTGTCGATCACCGGGTCTGACGCGATGTGGGTGGCGGACTGGGGCGCAGATGGCGCGGTGGGCTGGTTCACAGGCTGGGTGATGGCGGGGCTGGACATGGCCACCATGTTAGCCCCGGCCTGCTATTCTCAAGCCATGAACTTTGCCCAACTGCTGTTCCCTGATTTTTCATTGATTCTGATCGGCTACCTGGTGTGCCGCTTCACGCCCCTGAACCGCCCGGTGTGGGCGCAGGTGGAGCAGCTGGTGTACTTTTTGTTTTTCCCGGTGTTGCTGTTTCAGTCGATTGTGAAAAGCCCACTGGACATCGGCGCGGCGGGCCATGTGGTGCTGGCGGGTTGGGCGCTTGGGCTGGGCGGTATTGCGCTGGCTTATTCTGTGCCGTACTGGCCCGGTGTCAGACACCACTTTGCTGCCCGCCAGCATGCAGGCAGCGCCCAGATTGCGTTTCGGTTCAATTCCTTCATTGGCCTGGCGCTGGCTGACAAATTGGCCGGTGCACCGGGGCTGGCGCTGGTGGCGCTGCTGATTGGCGTGAGCGTGCCGCTGATGAACATCGGCGCCGTGTGGCCCATGGCCCGCCACGGCCAGCGCGGCTTTGTGGCTGAATTGGTGCGTAACCCGCTGATCATCGGCACGGCCAGCGGTCTGGTGGCCAACCTGGCCGGGTTTCACATCCCGACTTGGCTGGAGCCCAGTGTCAGTCGCATCGGCGGTGCGTCACTGGCGTTGGGACTGATGGCCGCTGGCGCAGGCATGCAGCTCAGCGCCCTGAACCACGCCAAGCTGCTGGCAGCGGCACTGCTGCTGATTCGCCACCTGCTGATGCCGCTGTGGGCGCTGGGGCTGGCATGGTTGTTTGGCCTGAGCGCGCTGCAAGCCACCATTTTGCTGCTGTTCTCGGCGCTGCCCACAGCCTCAAGCTGCTATGTGCTGGCGGCCCGCATGGGCTACGACGGCGCTTATGTGGCTGCGCTGGTCACGGTGTCAACCGTGTTGGGCATGGTCAGTTTGCCACTGGCGCTGGAAGGATTGCGCGGACTGATTTGAAATAAAAACAATAGCATCAAACCAATACAAAACAAGGGCTACAAGGCAAAAACTATCAACAACTCAAAGCCCAAGCCACATGCTCACGCACCAGGGCACTGGGGTGATCGGCACGCCGCTGCAGCGCCGCACGCAGCGCCACGGCAGTCTGTGCGTCCGCCACGCACAGCGCATTGCCCAGCGCCACCGCAAGGTTGCGCAGCCAGCGTTCATGGCCAATGCGCCGGATCGGGCTGCCTTCTGTCAAGCGCAAAAACTCGTCTTCAGTCCAGGCAAACAGTTCCATCAGCCCACGGCCGGTCAAGCCCGCACGGGCATCAAAGTCCGGCAACGGGCTGCGCTGGGCAAACTTGTTCCAGGGGCAAATGAGCTGGCAATCGTCACAGCCATAGATGCGGTTGCCGATCAGCGGGCGAAATTCGAGCGGGATCGACCCGGCGTGCTCAATCGTCAGGTAGCTGATGCAGCGGCGCGCGTCCAGCCGGTGCGGTGCCACGATGGCTTGGGTCGGGCACACGTCGATGCAGGCACTGCAGTGGCCGCAATGCGCGGCCACGGGTTCAGACAAGGGCAAAGCCATGTCCACAAAAATCTCACCCAAAAAAAACATCGAACCCGCTGTGCGGCTGAGCAGCAGCGTGTGTTTGCCGCGCCAACCCTGGCCACTGCGCGCGGCCAACTCGGCCTCCAGCACCGGGGCCGAGTCGGTGAACACACGGTAACCCAGTGGCCCCAGCGCGGCGGCGATCTGGTCGCTGAGTTTTTGCAGGCGCGCACGCATCACCTTGTGGTAGTCCCGCCCTCGGGCGTAGACCGACACGATGGCTTCAAGCGGGCGCTGCAGGCGTTCCAACTCGATGTGCTGCCAATCCCCGGGCGTGGCGGCTGGCAGGTAATCCATGCGCGCGGTGATCACACACACCGTGCCGGGCACCAGTTCAGCCGGGCGCGCGCGCTTGATGCCATGCGCGGCCATGTACTGCATGTCGCCATGAAACCCGGCCGCCAGCCACGCCGATAATCCGGGCTCTGCTGCAGCCAGGTCGACCCCGGCCACGCCGATTTGTGAAAATCCCAATGCACGCCCCCAATCCTGAATGCTGGAGACCCATTGACTACCGCTGATTTGCCCGCTGCTGTTGTTCACCCGCCGATTGTAAAAAGCCTGCTCTGGCGCAATGAGGCCGCCACCGAGCGCTTTGCCCGCGACTTGGCGCGCGTGCCGGAGCTGCACTGCGCCTACCTTGAGTTACACGGTGACCTGGGTGCAGGCAAAACCACCCTGGTGCGGCATCTGCTGCGCGCTCTGGGTGTGCAAGGGCGCATCAAAAGCCCGACTTATGCGGTGGTGGAGCCGTATGAGCTGCCGGGTTTGAACGTCTGGCACTTTGATTTTTACCGTTTTAGCGACCCGCGCGAATGGGCCGACGCAGGCTTTCGCGACATTTTTGCCAGCCCCGGCCTCAAGCTGGCCGAATGGCCCGACAAGGCCGCAGGCTGTGTGCCACTGGCAGATTGGGTGCTGCAACTGAGCGTGACAGACGATGACCAGCGCCAGGTACAACTCACCGCGCAAACGCCTTGTGGTCTGGCGATGCTAAAACATTTTGATAGCGCTTCACCCATGATCGACAAGGGTGACAAGCCTGTTTTGCTTGACGATACCGGGGCGCAGCCAGGAAAC
>JBGSRY010000364.1:0-12883 GCA_041737325.1 Rhodoferax sp.
CCCTGACCCTTGCCCGCCCCGCCCCCCAGACAGCACCACGTGCCGGCGCATTGCGCACCTGGACATGGACGCGTTTTACGCCTCGGTAGAGCTGCTGCGATACCCGCAACTCAAAGGCTTGCCGGTGGTGATTGGCGGCGCACGCCGGCCAGTGGACGAGACCTTGCAAACGGTCTCAGGTGAACGCGCCTTGCACCAGATACCCGTGGCGCAATTTCCGCGCCTCAAGGACTACACCGGGCGCGGGGTCATCACCACCGCCACTTATGCCGCGCGCCAATTCGGCGTGGGCTCGGCCATGGGGCTGATGAAGGCCGCCAAACTGTGCCCGCAAGCGATTTTGTTGCCGGTGGACTTTGCCGAAATACGGCGCTACTCCAAAGCCTTCAAGGCCATCATCCGCGACATTGCGCCGCTGATGGAAGACCGTGGCGTGGACGAGGTCTACATCGACTTCACCAACGTGCCTGGCGGCCAGCGCGAAGGTGGACGGGTGCTGGCGCGCTTGATCCAGAAGACGATTTTTCAGCACACCGGCCTGACCTGCTCAGTTGGCGTGGCCCCCAACAAGCTGCTGGCCAAAATGGCCAGCGAATTCAACAAACCCAACGGCATTGCCATCGTGCACGAAGCCGACCTGCAGCCGATGATCTGGCCGCTGCCGTGTCGCAAAATCAACGGCATTGGCCCCAAAGCGGACGAAAAACTGCAAGCCCTGGGCATCCACACCATTGGCGAACTGGCACAGCAAGAGGTCGGCTGGCTGATCGACCACTTTGGCCAAAAAACCGGAGCCTGGCTGTTTGAGGCCGCTCACGGCATGGACGCACGGGCCGTGGTGCTGGAAAGCGAGCCGGTGTCGATCAGCCGCGAAACCACCTTTGAGCGCGACCTGCACGCGGTGCGCGACAAGTCCGAGCTGGGCCGCATCTTCACCCGCCTGTGCGAGCAAGTGGCCGCCGACCTGCAGCGCAAAGGCTACCAGTGCAAAACCATCGGCATCAAGCTGCGCTATGACAACTTCAAGTGTGTCACCCGCGACCAAACGCTGCCCCAGCCCATCTTTGATGCCGCGACCATCCGCAAGGTGGCAGGGCTTTGCCTCAAACGCGTGCCGCTGCAGCGCCCCCTGCGTCTGCTGGGGGTGCGTACCGCCGCACTGTGCAAGCTTGGAACTTCTGAAAGTTACATGAAAAATAAGGCTGAAGCCCCTGATGAACAAGGTCAAGAAGCTATTGATTTAATAGCAAATGAGCCGCAACTGTTTTAACCCTGGGTCGCACGGCCATCGGTTTGCCACCTCAGGGAAAACCCTTGACGCAGGCCATTCTCCCGCGCGCTGCGGCTTAACGGCCGTAATATTCGCACCATGACCCCGGTTTCTGATTTTTCTCCGCCATTGAACCAGTTGCTGACCGGCAACCTGGCTTTGCTGCAGCGCTTCATGGACGCGCTGCCGGTGCGCTGCTTCATCAAAAACACGCACAATGAAATGGTGCTGATGAATCAAGCGGGGGCCCAGATGGTGGGCCGCACGGCGCAGGCCATGCGCGGCAAACCCCTGTCGACCTGGCTGGATGCCGACCAGCTGGCACGCATTGCCGCGCAAGACGCACAGGTGCTCGCACAGGGTCAGACGGTGCACTTTGAAGCCACCTTGTGGGATGCGGCGCGCGAACGCTATGTGCGCACCATCACCGCCAAAACACCGGTTTTTGATGCCCAGGGGCAGGCTGAATTTTTGATTGGGTTGACGCTGGATGTGACGGAACAAAAGCACCTGGAGGCGCAAACCAACAGTGAATTAAAGCTGCTTGAAATGCTGGCCACCCAGACCCCGCTGCCCGATTTACTGGAAGCCTACACACACAGTTTTGAGTCTATTTTTGCCGGCGTGATCTGCTCCGTGCTGCTGCTCGACCCCGATGGCCTGCACCTGCGCCACGGTGCGGCTCCCAGCCTGCCGCAAGCTTACTGTGACGAGATTGATGGCGTAGCCATTGGTGCAGAGGTTGGCTCCTGCGGCACCGCAGCCTATACCCGCCAGAGCGTGATCGTCAGCGACATTGAACACGACCCGCTGTGGCAGAACTACAAAGACCTGGCCTTGGCACACGGTTTGCGCGCCTGCTGGTCGATGCCGATTCTGTCCACGCAGGGGGCTGTACTGGGCACTTTTGCCAACTACCACCGGCAGCCCCGCAGCCCACAGGCCAACGAGTTGCAAGCCCTGCAGCGCAGCGCCTACCTGCTTGGGCTGGTGATTGAGCACCACCAGATCATGCACACGCTGGCCGCCCAAGAAGCCGCACTGCGCGACAGTGAAACCCGTTACCGCACCCTGGTGGAATGGTCGCCCGAAGCCGTGGCGGTGCACCATGCCGGCGTGATCTCGTATGTGAACAGCGCCTGCATCAAGCTGCTGCGCGCCGATTCTGCGGCTGATTTGCTGGGCCAGCACATTGCCAATTTGCTGCACCCCGACGACCGGGAACGTGGCTTGGCACGCGCCAAACAGGCCATGGAAACCGGTGTGCCCGCGCCCATGATTGAAGAGCGTCTGGTGCGCCTGGATGGCAGCACGGTGGCGGTAGAAATCCAAAGCACGGCCATTACCTACGACGGTGCGCCAGCCGTGTATGTGGTGGCGCATGACCTGTCCAAACGCCACGAAGACAAAGAAACCATTCACCATCTGGCTTTTTTTGACGAACTCACCGGCCTGCCCAACCGCCGCCTGATGCTGGACCGCCTGCAACAGACCCTGGCCAGTTCCGAGCGCAAGCAGCAATATGGGGCGCTGCTGATGCTGGACCTGGATCACTTCAAACAGCTCAACGACCTGCTCGGTCACCACATGGGCGATGCCCTGCTGCAGCAAGCGGCACTGCGCTTGCTGGCCTGTGTGCGCAAGAGTGACAGCGTTGGGCGGGTCGGTGGCGATGAATTCATGGTGCTGCTGGACACCGCTGCCGACAGCGCCGCACATGCGGCCCAATACACCGAAACCGTGGCGCAAAAAATTCTGGCGCAACTGGCCGCACCCTACCTGTTGCAAGGCAAAAGTTACACCAGCAGCACCAGCCTGGGGGCCATGGTCTTCATGCCCGGCATGCAAGACCGTGACGACGTGGTCAAACACGCCGATGCCGCCATGTACCAGGCCAAGGCCGCCGGGCGCAACACGGTGCGCTTTTTTGACCCCGCCATGCAGGCCGCAGCCGTGGCGCGTGCCGAGTTTGAGCAAGACATGCGCCTGGGGTTTGAACAACACGAATTCACGCTGTTTTATCAGATTCAGGTGGACACCCGGGGTGTGCCGATGGGGGCTGAGGCCCTGGTGCGCTGGCGCAGTGCCAAGCGTGGCATGGTGTCGCCACTGGAATTCATCTCACTGGCCGAAGAAAACGGCATGATTTTGCCGCTGGGCCAATATGTGCTGGAGACGGCCTGCGCGCAACTGGTGCAATGGGCCAGCCAACCCGCCACGGCGCACTGGACGGTGGCGGTGAATGTGAGTGCGCGCCAGTTTGCGCAGGCCCATTTTGTCGACAACGTGCTGCTGGCGCTGCAAAAAACCGGGGCCAACCCGCAGCGCCTGAAACTGGAGCTGACCGAGAGCATGCTGGTGAAAAACGTGGATGCCGTCATCGTCAAAATGAACGCCATCAAGGCGCTGGGCGTGAGCTTTTCACTGGACGACTTTGGTACCGGTTACTCGTCGCTGTCGTACCTGAAACTGTTGCCGCTGGCGCAGCTCAAAATCGACCAATCGTTTGTGCGCGACCTGCTCACCGACCCCAACGATGCCATCATTGCCCGCACCATCATCGGCCTAGGGCATAGCCTGGGCATGCGGGTGATTGCCGAAGGGGTTGAGACCGCTTCGCAACGCGACCTGCTCACCGGCATGGACTGCGATGCCTTTCAGGGCTATTACTTTGGCCGCCCCATGCCCGCCGACGAGTTGCTGCAATCTTTAAGCAAAATAGGCCTCTAGCCCTTGTATTTATTCGGCAAGCAGCTATTTAAACAATAGCACTTATTGACGCGCCTGGCGCTGGTTGGCCGGCAAGGCCTGCGGGTAGCTGCTGCGAAACGGGTTGATGTCGAGCCCGCCCCGGCGCGTGTAGCGGGCGTACACCGCCAGCTTGTGCGGCTGGCAGCGCTGGCTGATGTCCATGAACATGCGCTCCACACAGTCTTCATGAAAACCCTGGTGCTGGCGAAAGCTGACGATGTAGCGCAACAGCCCGGCCTGGTCGATTTGCGGGCCAAAGTAGCTGATCTGCACACTGCCCCAATCGGGCTGCCCGGTCACCGGGCAATTGCTGCGCAGCAAGTTGCTGGTGAGCACCTCGCTCACCGGTGCTTCATCGGTGGCGGCGTGCAGCAACTCGGGCGCAGGGGTGTAGCGGTCGCAGTCCAGGTCCAGCCGGTCCAGATTCAGGCCGTCCAATTCATAGATCGGCTCACGGTCAAAGTCATCGGCAGCAATCAGCTTGACACCGACGCTGCTTTGCACCACGCCGCCGTGCCAAACCGCTGCCGACAGGTCGGTGCGCAGGGTGGCCAGCACCTGTGCGGCATCGGCAAAACGGGTCTGGTTGAAGCTGTTGAGGTAAAGCTTGAAGGACTTGCTCTCAACGATGTGGCTGGACTCGCACGGCACGGTGAAGTGCGCCAGCGCCACCTGCGGCTTGCCACGCGCGTTGAGCCAGCTGAGCTCAAACGCCGTCCATAAATCTGCGCCCAAAAATGGCAGCGGCCCGTTCAGCCCCAGCGCCTGGCGTTGCGCCGCACGGGCAATGGGGAACAACAGCGACGCGTCGTATTGGTCGGCATAGGTGCTGGGCTGGCCCAGTTGGGTGTGTTGGAGTGGGGTCATTAGTGCTGCTTAATTGATAGCTATTCGCCCTTGTTATTAAAGGGCTACAAGCCGTTTTTACTTAAATTTATCAAGGCCGCATACAAACCCGTATCGGTGCTGCTGCGGGTCTGCAACGGGTTGCGTATTGGTTTGACTTTAGTCTGCCAAGCGCCGCCGAAAAACCAGCCGGTCAGCACGCGACACCGCCGCGTCAAACGCATAACCATCCAGGTCAAAGCCCTTGAGTTGCTCCGGCAGTTGCAAGCGCTGCAGCGCCGCATAGCGGGCCATCAGCCCGCGCGCCCGTTTGGCGTAAAAGCTGATGATCTTGTACTGGCCGCCCTTGAAGTCTTCAAACACGCAGTCCACCACCCGGGCTTTGAGCGTTGCTTTGTCCACCGCCTTGAAGTATTCCTGGCTGGCCAGGTTGATGAGCACCGGGGTTTGATCCGTGGCCAGGCGCGTGTTGAGGTAGGCGGCAAGGTGCGTGCCCCAAAACTGGTAGAGGTCGGCACCGCGCGCATGGGCAAGCCGGGTGCCCATTTCCAGCCGGTAGGGCTGCATGGCATCCAGCGGGCGCAGCACACCGTACAAGCCGCTCAAGATGCACACATGGTCTTGCACCCAGGCCAAGTCTGCGCCACCGAGGGTTTTGGCATCCAGGCCGTCATATACGTCGCCGTTGAAGGCCAGCACCGCCTGCTTGACGCAGCTTGCGCTGGGTTTGGCACGCCAGGCCTGGTAACGCGCCACATTCAGCCCCGCCAGCGCGTCACTGAGGTGCATCAGGCTGGCAACCTCTTGCGGCGATTTCTGTTTCAGGAGGGCGATCAGCTCGGCGGACTGCTTGGTGAACAAGGGCTGGGTCTGCGGCACGTCTGCGCGGGGGGGGTCGAAGTCGAGTGATTTGGCGGGGGAGAGTAAAAAAAGCATGACAACAACCGCATGGGCGCAACCAAATGGCTGCGTACCCATTATCGTGACTGACGCTCATAAAGTTTGGCTATTAATAGCTTATGAACAATGCATCATGAAAACCATAGATCGCCCCTATGATTCACCCATCGGCCAGCAACATCGGTGTGGCCGACGTTTTTTTCAACCCACCCAAGGAGTTTTCCATGTCTTTGATCAACACCCAAGTCCAACCGTTCAAAACCCAGGCTTACCACAATGGCAAGTTCATTGAAGTGACGCAAGACAGCTTCAAAGGCAAGTGGTCTGTGGTGATCTTCATGCCCGCCGCGTTCACCTTCAACTGCCCCACTGAAGTGGAAGATGCGGCCAACAACTACGCCGAATTCCAGAAGGCCGGGGCCGAGGTGTACATCGTCACCACCGACACGCATTTCTCACACAAGGTCTGGCACGAAACCTCGCCCGCCGTGGGCAAGGCCCAGTTTCCGCTGGTGGGCGACCCGACCCACGCGCTGACACACGCCTTTGACGTGCACATTGAAGAAGAAGGCCTGGCACTGCGCGGCACGTTCATCATCAACCCGGACGGCGTGATCAAGACCATGGACGTGCATTCCAACGAAATCGCCCGCGATGTGTCTGAAACCCTGCGCAAGCTCAAAGCGGCTCAATACACCGCCAGCCACCCCGGTGAAGTGTGCCCCGCCAAGTGGAAAGAAGGTGCCAAGACCATCGCCCCGTCGCTGGAGCTGGTTGGCAAAATCTGATATTTGCGGGACAGACCTTTAGCTCTGTCCTCAACTGATTGGTTTTGCGGGACAGACCTTTAGCTCTGTCCCCAACTGATCAATGCGGATGAGCTTCCAGCTTTAACCCGCAGCGTACGTCGTGTATCCGACTACGCGGATGTCCCCCGGCTTGGGGCGAGCCCCAAGCCTCCTCCTTTATTCCGCTTCGTCAGACACCCAACGCACGCTGCTTGACAGCCACTGAACGCGTTTTGGGTATGCAACAGTTGTAAGCAAAATCAGCCTCTAGCCCTTATTTTTAAAGCGTAAGCAGCTATTTATTTCAAAGCATTTACAGGAGTCCATCATGCTCGATCAAGACCTTCAAACCCAACTCGGCGCTTATTTGCAACGCGTGGTGCAGCCGTTCGAGCTGGTGGCCAGCCTGGATGATTCCGAAACCTCGGGCGACCTGCTGAAACTGCTGCAGACCATCCAAAGCCTGCGCAGCGACATGATCACCCTGCGCACCGATGGCAACGACGCTCGCAAGCCGTCCTTCACCCTGCAACGCCCTGGCACGGCCAACAGCTTGCGTTTTGCAGGCTTGCCGTTGGGGCACGAATTCACCTCGCTGGTGCTGGCGCTGTTGTGGACCGGCGGCCACCCGCCCAAGGTGGAAACCGATGTGGTTGACAGCATCCGCGCCCTTGACGGTGACTTCAACTTTGAGGTCTACATGTCCCTCACCTGCCACAACTGCCCGGACGTGGTGCAAGCCCTGAGTCTGATGGCGGTATTGAACCCCAAGGTCAAAACCGTGGTGATTGAAGGCGGCGCATTTCAGGCTGAAGTGAGCCGCCGCGACATCATGGCGGTGCCGATGGTGTTTTTGAACGGCCAGGAATTTGGCTCGGGCCGCATGACGGTGGAAGAAATTGTGACCAAGCTCGACACCGGAGCCGCCACCCGCGAGGCCGAAAAGCTCAGCGCCCAAACGCCGTATGAGGTGCTGATTGTGGGCGGCGGACCTGCCGGTGCAGCGGCGGCCGTGTACGCCGCACGCAAAGGCATCCGCACCGGCATTGCAGCCGAGCGTTTTGGCGGCCAAGTCAACGACACGCTGGCGATTGAAAACTTTGTGTCTGTGATGGAAACCGACGGCCCCAAATTTGCTGCGGCACTGGAAGCGCATGTGCAGTCGTACAACGTCCAGATCATGAACGGGCAGCGCGCCGACAAGCTTATCCCGGCGGCCTCGGCGGGCGGCCTGGTTGAAGTCCAGCTGGCCAACGGCGGCAGCCTCAAGAGCAAAACGGTCATTCTGAGCACGGGCGCGCGCTGGCGCAACGTGAACGTGCCGGGTGAAGCCGAGTACAAAAACAAGGGCGTGGCGTATTGCCCGCACTGCGACGGCCCGCTGTTCAAGGGCAAGCGCGTGGGCGTGATTGGCGGCGGTAACTCAGGCGTGGAAGCGGCCATTGACCTGGCGGGCATTGTGGAACACGTGACGCTGATCGAGTTTGACACCCAGTTGCGTGCCGACGCGGTGCTGGTCAACAAATTGAAGAGCCTGCCCAACGTGGCCATCCACCTCAACGCGCAAACCACAGAGATCACCGGTGACGATCAAAAAATGAACGGCCTGAGCTTCAAAGACCGCGCCACCGGCGAACTGCACCACCTGGACATGGCCGGGGTGTTTGTGCAAATTGGCCTGGTGCCCAACACCGAATGGCTCAAAGGCACGCTGGAGCTGAGCAACCGGGGCGAAATTGTGGTGGATGCCAAAGGCCAGACCAGCCTGCCCGGCGTGTTTGCCGCGGGCGATGCGACCACCGTGCCGTTCAAACAAATCATCATCGCCACTGGTGACGGGGCCAAGGCGGCGCTGAGCGCGTTTGATTACTTGATGCGGCTGCCGGCGTGAGGCTGGGCGTGGAGCGTCACGCTGACAGCGCCAGCAACGCCAACATGATTTATAAATTACTCAATCGGTTGACCACTTTTACTCATTCGACTGAGTAGTTTTGAATTTACGGCCAAGATTAGCGGACCGAGCAGGCGCTATGCCAAACCATACCAAACGCCTCGCCCTGCGCCGTAGCGCGTCAGATGCCCCGCTTCAAGCAGCTTGCGAAGGTGTTGCTTTGCCGTGTTTCGATTCGCGCCCGTCAATTCCACGGCAGACTTGAGTGTGATGCGGCCTCGTTCTCGGGTCAGGTCAAGGATTCTGAGCGACAAGTCTGGTAGCGCGGCCAACACAATTTTTTCGCTTTCGACCTTTTTCTCCAAGCGCTTCACCTGTGCATGAAGCGAACGCAGGAAGAACAAAAGCCATGGCTCCCAATCTTGTTGCGCGGTATCGATCGTGATTTGCGTTTGCCGCAAGGCCATGTAATAGCCGCCCTTGTTTTGCTCAATCACGGATTCAAGCGAGCTGTAAGGGACATAGGCATAGCCGGCCTGCAAAAGCAGCAAGGTGGTGAGCACCCTCGAAAGTCGGCCGTTCCCGTCCTCAAACGGGTGGATGGCAAGGAATGTCACGATGAACACCGCAATAGCCAAGAGCGGATGCAAGGTTCGGCTTTCCTTTTCCACCCGATACCAAGCCACCAGGTCAACCATCAGGCGCGGCGTGTCAAACGGGGTGGCGGTTTCAAAAACGATACCAACAACATTTCCCTCGGCATCACGGGCGACGACTTTGTTTTCATGGGTCTTGTACTTGCCACGATGCCCCTCGTCTTTGTGCACATAGGTCAGCAGATCGCGGTGAAGCTGCTGAATGTGGTTTTCATTGAAGGGAATGTATGGCCATGACGTGAACACCAGCTCCATCACTTTGGCGTAGCCTGCAACCTCTTGTGCGTCGCGGGATGCAAACGAGGTGCTGGACAAGCCCGCCATGAGTTTTTCAACCTCACGGTCAGACAGCTTGCCGCCTTCTATGCGTGTGGATGAACCGATGCTTTCGATGGTCGCCACGCGCTTGAGTGCGTCCAATCGTTCAGGCGAAATCGTGCCAAAAGCACGCCATGCCCCTTTGAACTCATCAATGGTCGAGATGAGGGACAGGACTTCTGCCGAGATGTGCGGAGGCTGAAAATTGAACATATCCGTAAATATATCCGTTTATGTCCGATTTACATATCCGTTTTTTCAACCATTTTTATCCGTTTTTACCGTTTGAGCGTTTACAGAAAAGATGATCCAGCACGCCCAACGCCCAAATTCACCCTGCCGTTTTCGATGGCGGAATTTGTGACCAGAGGCATGCCCGGCAGCTCGGAAAGCTGGCTCTGGCTCAACACTTCAGGCTCCGCGCAAGATGCGGACGAATTCACCCACCGATAACTCAACTCGTTTTTTAGTGGGGTGAAACTCTTTCACAGCATGGTGTCCCGTAGTGGTGGACGGTACCGCCCTGAGTTCGCAGTAACGAGTAGATAAATGATGCCGAACGTTCAAGCTCAGGGGGGCGCTGCGCAGCTTTATCGCGCTGCGTCCCCTGGAGCGCAGTTGTTGGCAATGGCTTACCCCCAGGACACCGTCGCACCAGCGCCGAATTCCGCGAATGAAGCATTGGCGTTCTTGCGTCATTGTTTGAAATAGCTGACGACCACGAAAATAATGAATAGCAAAATGCCAACCAGAAATGGAGCATGTTTGGCTAAGTTGCTTGAAACCTCTGCGTACAGGCTTTCGAGGTCATCACTGCCGTGACTTGGTTTTGAGGCACTTGCTCGTTCAGCTTGGGCAAGTTGTTCTACTCGGTACCGAAGATATAGCGCTTCGGCTTGTGGCCTATTGCCGTTGGCTTCAGAATATGCCTTTGCCCATAGCCCGGGGACTGAACCATGCAGTCGCAGTTCCTCGACTACTTTTGCGTAAAAGCGTTCGTCATTCATCGGAGTTTTGCCTAACGTGGAGATCACCAGCGCTGCGCGGCTTTATCGCGCAGCGTCCGTGTGGACTGTCGAGAGATGTTTCATTCCCACAACCTGTCAAAGACTGCAAGTTGCAGCCTTTCAATTTCTACAGTCAAGAAGTCGAGGCTCGGGAAGATTTTTCTTTTCCGCGTTCGGTACTCGAACGATTTTTCCTTGTATGCACCCGCAAGACGAAGGATTTGGTCAAGCTGTACTTTTTCCGGCAAACCGGCCTCTCTTGCACGAGATGCAAGCTTCTCCAAGTCGTGGTTCAACTTTCTCAGGTCGCTGATTGTTTGCCCGTGCTTGCACAGGAACGCCTTGAGCATAAGCTCTGCCGAATGACCAAGCAGATAGTAAGTTGCCGACGAGTAACCAATGCGAACGGGCGGCGTTGCCTGTAATACCCGTGCGGCCTCTAAGAACTCCCCTGACAGAGAAAACAGGGTGCCATCGTCTTGGCTTCCATCACCTTCGGCATCGAATATCTGCTGGTAGCACATTGGCAATCTACCCTTGCGGGTTACCACCGCCAAACAACTTTTTAAAAATTGCGGCGATCATCGCAATGCCAACTACGACCAACAATCCGATTGGAATAACACCGAGACTGTAAAGAAGTATGCCGACAACGGCTGCAATAGCAAGTGAGACGCCCGGCTTCAACTCCATTGCAGCGCAAAAGCCAAAAGTAATGACAGCCGAAACTACCGAGGTAATCGCAAGCGTAGAACTATCAACGGGAAGTGGGACCATGGGCATAGCGTGAGCTCCTTTGAAAAATCTAACTCAATATGAAGAGACACGCCCGTGACTCCTTAACATCGCGATTGTCGCCGCAACATGGCCGGGAAACACCCGCGCAAACCCGCTTGCAATAAGGCTTGCAGGCAATTTGCCGTATGAATGACCCGTCATAACAATCCCAGAAAAACCAGCACTCCTGTTTTGGCAAAACCTCAAGTCAGCAATGCAGGCCGGCTGCTGGATCAGTTGTGTGAGCAGATTCGCCACCTGCACTATAGCCACAGATGGGGGCACGTCGAAATTGAATCGTTTTTGACGTACCTAGCCACCGCGCGCAAGGTTTTGGTGTCTACCCACCTGCAGGCTTTGAGTGCCTTGCTGCTTGACGGCTGCGGCAAGCGCTGCCATTTCGCTTGATGCCCATCGCCAGCCTGTCCCCTTAAAATCAAGCCAATTTCCCTCTTGTTCACGTAACGCCATCCGCCCGGATGCCGTTCGTCATTACCCGCACACACCCATGACCGATACCCTGCAACAACCTGGCCTGAACAGCCTGTCCAAATCGTTTGAGCCCGCCGCGCTGGAGGCGCATTGGGGGCCAGAATGGGAAAAACGTGGCTACGGTGTCGCGGGGTTTCGCGGCACGGGCGCACCCAGTGCAGACGCGGCCGCACGCGGTGACAACTTCTGCATCCAGTTGCCGCCGCCCAACGTCACCGGCACCTTGCACATGGGCCACGCGTTCAACCAGACCATCATGGACAGCCTGACGCGTTACCACCGCATGGCGGGTTTCAACACCGCCTGGATTCCGGGCACCGACCACGCCGGCATTGCCACCCAGATCGTGGTGGAGCGCCAGTTGCAGGCGCAGGGAATCAGCCGCCACGACATGGGCGCCACCCCGCCTGAGGCGCGCAAAAACTTTGTGAGCAAGGTCTGGGAGTGGAAAGAAAAGAGCGGCAACACCATCACCACCCAGATGCGTCGTATGGGCGACACGGTGGACTGGAGCCGCGAATACTTCACCATGGACCCCAAGCTGTCCTAAACGGTGACCGAAACCTTTGTGCGCCTGTACGAGCAGGGCCTCATCTACCGTGGCAAACGTCTGGTCAACTGGGACCCGGTGCTGATGAGCGCCGTGTCTGACCTGGAAGTGGAATCTGAGGAAGAAGACGGCAGCCTGTGGCACATCCTTTACCCGTTTGCTGACGGCCCGCAATTGGTCAACGGAGAACTGGCTCCCGGCTTGGTCGTGGCCACGACGCGGCCCGAAACCCTGCTTGGCGACGTGGCCGCTATGGTGCACCCGGAGGACGAACGCTACGCGCACCTGATCGGCAAACACGTGACCCTGCCCTTGTCGGGCGACACGCCTGCGGCTTGGCGCACCATCCCGATCATTGCCGACGATTACGTGGACAAGGCTTTTGGCACCGGCGTGGTCAAAGTCACCCCGGCGCACGACCAGAACGACTATGCAGTCGGCCAGCGCCACAAATTGCCAATGATTTGTGTGCTGACGCTGGACGCCAAAATTGATAGCAATGCACCCAGCGCCTATGTGGGTATGGACCGTTTTGAAGCCCGTAAACAAATCGTCAAGGACCTGCAGGCTTTGGAGCTGCTGGTGGAGATCAAAAAACACAAGCTGATGGTGCCACGCTGCGCCCGCACCGGCCAGG
>JBGSRY010000473.1:0-4942 GCA_041737325.1 Rhodoferax sp.
AACGATGATGCTTTTGTAGGTGCTGGTCGTACCCCCCTTACGGATGCCTACGGCAAAAGCTTCAGCACCGGCTTCCATTTCAGCCAAGTAATACGACAGAGGGCCAAACCAGGCAACGTCCACGCGTTTCTTTTTCATCGCCTCAATCACGCCGGTGTAGTCGGTAGCTGTAAACACTTTGACTTTTGCACCAATTTTCTTTTCCAGATAGAGCCGCATGGGCTCGAATTTCTGGATCATTTCTTCGTTGTTTTCAGCCGGAATAAGGCCCATGACAATGTCACGAGCCTGAGCGGTACCAGCAGCGAAAGACAAGGCCAAGGTCAAGGCGCTTGCAGCGAGAGTAGGTTTCAAATACATTTAGGGGGCTCCTGTAAGATAGATAGTCAAAAAGTTAGACTGGTCAGTCACGGGTTAATGCGCAGTTGGATCCGGTCTGCACGGAACCGGGTAATGGCGTATTCGATTGGGGTTCCATCCCGCTCGTCTACATTCACACTCTTTACCCGCAGCACCGGTCGGTTCTGCGGCATACCCAGCAACTTTGCGTCATCTCCTTGCGGGAGCACTGCGGTTACCAGGCTTTCAGTTCGTTTAATCTTGCAGCCATAGTTGGCAGCCAGAAATTGGTGAAGCGACTCACCGCTGTAACGCCTATCCAGATCAGAAAATCGGTCTACCGGAATGAAGTGCGAAATTACACAAAGTTGCCGGTCCGACGCAGTACGCAAGGTTTCAATCCAGAACACCCGGTCACCTATGTTGAGCGCCAGGCGTTGTGCAACACGCTCGGTGGCAGCCAGTGTTTGCAGGCACAGAATGCGGTTTTCCGATTGCATGCCCAGCGCCGCAAGGTTTTCTGTGAAACGTGTGCCGGTACCAATCTGGTAGTCGATCTGGCTGTCCAGCACAAACACGCCACGCCCGTGGCGACGCTCCAGCAAGCCAGCCTCTACCAATTAATCGATCGCACGGCGTAGCGTGTGGCGGTTCACTCCAAATCGAACGGCAAGCAAGCCTTCGGCCGGCAGGCAATCGCCAGGCCCATAGCCGGTGGCTATTTCCTGTTCAAGCTGGCGGGCAATCTGCGCGTAAAGTGCTTCGCCGTTATCCCGACTGACTGCATAAAGACTCATATGTGGTTATCTATACATGTTGATTTGCAATGAGATTAACCAGGCAATGTGACATCTTCGTGACTTAGGCCCCCTGAGTCAGAATAGTTGTTGCCCCGAAAAATGCGCGGATGATCCGCAAACTGGTGACCTACATGCAAAGAAAAACCTGTTCCCCTGAATTCAGAGAACAAGCACATTGACATCGCCCATCTTGCCGTCACTGATGTGAATGAGGCTGAGAATGCTTGCCGCGCAAGTCCGGCAACATGTGCTGCTTGATGGCGGTGCGAAACGGAGCTCAGCCGAACAAACTCAGACACAGGTCGATGGTGCTCGAATCCAAGGCGTACACCTTGCCCGCGCTATTGACATCAAGCCCCAGCGGCGCATTGACATAAAGCTTGTTGACATCGGACAAGACGGAGCGTCGCACCGCTTGACGCAGACCCATGCCGTAGAGCTTGGTTGCATTGGCACTCAAGGTTGCCTCGATATCGCGCAGAGATTCGCGCCACGATGCGAGAAAAACTACTCTAGGGCACGAAGGCCATCGCCTGCGCGAAAAGCGGTTTTCTAATTATTCGCAAAAATTTGAATGCGTTGTCAATCTAGGGAAACGCCAGTAAAAACAGTCATAAAATTCAAACTGACACTAAATCTTTTCGACCGCAAACCCGCATGGTCATTAGGTTTGCGTCAAATCAGAACCGCGTTCACAGGACAGTAGTGGTCAAGGTTATGAAATAGTACCAATGCCCAATCCACCACCAGCTATTTTCGACACCTGATTCGCACGCTTCAGTGTTTTGTTTCAACCCACGCAGCCGAAGAGCTTGAAGATGACAACCGTACTATCCTCGACCTTGAAAACATCATCCTCACAGGCCAAATCGTCGCCCGCCAGCGCGACAGCCAAACCCGCGAAGTCAACTACATCGTTGACGGCAACACCCGTAACGGCGAGTCAGCCCAAGCGGTCGTCAAAGTCGGCTTCAGCAGCAAACTTATCGTCATCATCTGCTACCTCGGCTGAGCACCATTGCGAACACTGCGGCAGCAGCGCCGTGCAACTCAAGCACGTGACGCGCAGCTTTGACAAAGGTGCGACGCTGATGGTGGTGGAGGCGATTCCGATTCCGATGTGGTCGTGCCCAAGTTGTGGCGAGTCGTATTTTTTTGTGCAAACAAGGCACGAGTTTGAACGCATCAAAATCCTGCGCAAGTTGGGGACTATCAAACGGGCAGTACCCGTTGCATTCTTTGAGTCGACCTTGGTTTGAATGTGGTCTAACCTGGATATTGACGCATGTTCACGCTTAATCCACAAAGCTCAACCCCTCTGGTGCTGCAGATCGTGACCGGTTTTCGTGTCGCCATTGAGGCGGGCGAGTTGCGTCCAGGCTCCAAAGCGCCTTCAATACGCCAGTTTGCGCACGCGCACAACGTGAGTGTGTTCACGGTGGTGGATGCCTATGACCGGCTGGTGGCGCAGGGCTACTTTGCGTCCCGGCCGCATTCCGGGTTTTTTGTCAAACAGCGACCCAAATCGGTGGCAGAGTTGCCTGGCCATGGGCCCAACTTCAGCTTTGATTCCATGTGGTACCTGCGCCGCATTTTCGAGAACCGTGCCTTGCGCATGAAGCCAGGTTGCGGCTGGCTGCCGGGCGACTGGCTGTTTCAGGACGGTGTGCGCCGGGGTTTGCGCAGCCTGGCGACCGATGATGTTGATTTGAGCGGCTACGGCGAACCCAAAGGGTATCTACCGCTGCGCAAACTGGTGCGCGAGCTGCTGGCCGAGCAGGAAATCGGGGTCACCGCCGAGCAGGTGCTGCTGACGCAGGGCTCCAGTCAGGCCATGGACCTGGTGGCGCGCCGCTTGGTGCGTCCTGGGGATGCGGTGCTGGTGGATGACCCCGGCTACCCTAATTTGTTGTTCTCGCTGCGGTTTTTGGGCGCGCGTCTGGTGGGTGTGCCACGCACGCCTGCGGGTTATGACCTGGTGGCACTGGAGCGGCTGGTGATTGAAGAAAAGCCCAAAGTGTTTTTTACCCAACCGCGCTTGCAAAGCCCAACCGGCTCGATTGCCCAGCTGGCGCATTTGCACCGTGTCATGCAGTTGGCCGACAAGCACGATTTTTTGGTGGTTGAAAACGACATCTATGCCGACCTGGACCCAGAGCCCATACCGTCTCTGGCCAGCCTGGACCAACTCAACCGGGTGATCTACATCAGCAGCTTTTCCAAGACCATTTCGCCCAACATCAGAGTCGGATACCTGGCGGCCAATCCGGACTTGCTGGAAGACCTGGCGCAGCTTAAGATGATCTCGGGCCTGACCTCCAGTGAGTTCAGCGAACGCCTGGCCTATGGCGCGCTGACCGATGGGCGTTGTCGCAAGCATGTGAAGGGCTTGCGCGAGCGGCTGGCCAAAGCGCATGTGTCGGCGGCATCGCAGTTGCTCAAGGTCGGGTTCGAGATTTTTTGTGAACCCAAGGCCGGTATCTTTTTGTGGGCCAAACATCCGGCGCTGGCGGACTCGGCTGAGCTGGCCTACAAGGCCGCCGAACAAGACATTTTGCTTGGCCCTGGGCACTTGTTCAGCCCCGATTTGCAGACCAGCCCCTGGCTGCGCTTCAATGTGATCTTTTGCGATGAGCCCGCCATGTACGCCTTCCTGGCGGCCCAGTGCAAAACAGCTTGATCACTTAAAATCGCCCTTTTTTGACTCTCCGCACACCATGAACCCAACCGCTGCCCCGGCAACCGTCGCCGACATCCGCAAGACGTTCCTCGACTTCTTTGCCTCCAAAGGCCACACCGTGGTGGCCAGCAGCCCGCTGGTGCCCGGCAACGACCCGACGCTGATGTTCACCAACAGCGGCATGGTGCAGTTCAAGGACGTGTTTCTGGGCACGGACAAGCGCAGTTATGTGCGTGCCGCGTCGGTGCAAGCCTGCCTGCGTGCGGGCGGCAAGCACAACGACCTGGAAAACGTTGGCTATACCGCGCGTCACCACACGTTTTTTGAGATGCTGGGCAACTGGAGCTTTGGCGATTACTTCAAGCGTGAGTCGATTGAGTGGGGGTGGGAGCTGTTGACAAAGGTCTTCAAGTTACCCGCAGAGCGCCTGCTGGCCACGGTCTATGCCGAAGACGACGAGGCTTATGACATCTGGACCAAGACGATTGGCCTGCCGCCTGAACGCGTGATCCGCATTGGCGACAACAAGGGCGGTCGCTACAAGAGCGACAACTTCTGGATGATGGCCGACACCGGCCCGTGCGGCCCGTGCAGTGAGATTTTTTATGACCACGGCGACCACATTCCCGGCGGCCCCCCGGGCAGCCCGGACGAAGACGGCGACCGTTTCATCGAAATCTGGAACCACGTGTTCATGCAGTTCGACATGCAGGCCGATGGCTCACTCGTCAAGCTGCCTGCACCGTGTGTGGACACGGGTATGGGGCTAGAACGTCTTGCCGCCATCTTGCAGCACGTGCACAGCAACTATGAGATTGATATTTTTGATGCACTGATCAAAGCCGCAGCGCGCGAAACGGGCGAGGCCGACCTGAACAACAAGAGCCTGCGCGTGATTGCCGACCACATTCGGGCCACCGCGTTTTTGGTCAGCGACGGCGTGAACCCATCGAACGAAGGCCGTGGCTACGTTCAGCGCCGCATCATTCGCCGCGCGATTCGCCACGGTTACAAGCTGGGTAAAAAAACGCCGTTCTTTCACAAGCTGGTGCCAGATTTGGTAGCGCTGATGGGTGACGCGTATCCGCGCCTGAAGGCCGACGGCACTCGGGTGATGGATGTG
>JBGSRY010000366.1:0-13908 GCA_041737325.1 Rhodoferax sp.
ATACCCGGTTGGATGCCGGGTAGGTGCTGACGCAGGAGTTGCATTTGCCAGACAACTTTGTTTTCCAGCGACAAGCTCACGCTTTGAGCTGAAGTTTTACTGACCGAGGGCAAGGCCTGTTGCCTGCCGTCGGGTGTTTCAACTACCCAGATACCACCAGGCAACCTTAGCAGCCGTGTTCTACCCACCAACCTTGTGCCAGACCGCGCCCACATAAGCTCAATTTTGTAGGGCTCGGTTTCATGGTCCCGGGTGTGTTCAGTCCGGGTGGTTGGACCGGCCGGGTGCAGGTCACGCGTGACGACTACCCGGTCGGCAGGCGCAGCAGCCTGTGCCTGCAGATAGGTTTGTGAGGATTGCATGCAGCCCACCAGCAGGATTGGCAAGCACAATGCAACAGGTTTCGATCTAGTGAACATGGCGCAATTCCTGGAAAAAATTGGCTGGTGGCGAAAATTCTTCTGCGGTAGGTTGCCGATCATTTGAGGCTGGATCAAGAACAGGTTTGGATGGTTGCATTAGCAGTGAATTACCTGAATTCGACTGGTAATAACGAGTAAACGGCAAAACCAGATTACCCCAGTCGTTGTAATCGGTTAATGACGTATTGGTGAGACTACCATTCAAATCTCTTGATTGAGGTGTAGCAGTGAAATTTCCATCCAGGTTCCAGTCTGCATAGGCAGATGCTGAGCCACCACGACCAATATTGGTACTTTCCAAAAGATTGGTTTCATCCAAAGCGGAACCGGTTCCATCTGAATAGCTCATGATGAAGAGGTCTGGCGAACCACATGGGGAATTGGCAAGGCTGCAAAGTGCTGGTGTTGGTGTGGCCTCACCCCCCTTTTCGCGTCTCCAGCGTTGGTAGGCTGTGCTACCCGCAGGGTTGGCATCCAATCCATTGAGTTGGTACATGTAGTTCATGATGCTCCAGTAATTGGGTTTGTAATTGGTGTCTACATCACCACCATGATGCAGGTTCAAATTGTGGCCCAATTCATGCATCAGGGTGGAGGCTTGCATATTGGTCAGCTGATTCAAGGCTGATCCCGCAGTGGTGGTGAATCCCCACCCCCCCATGGTCACCATCAAATCATTGCCAGGCAATTCTGCGCGTCCAGATGAACCGGAAGTGCCTGCATCCAACTGTGAATTTCCAAAAAGCAGGTAGTGGAATATATTTCTGCGGCTCAGGTCAAAAAACTCATCTTTCCAGTCATAAATGCTTCTGCGTGAAGAGGTGTTTGAAGCGCAGGTAGTTTGATCAAACGCCGTACATTTTTCATACGGTACCTGGCTGCTTGAGTTCCCCAGATTGAAGTTGGCCGTGGAGAAAGTCGCGCTAAAGAGCGTGCCGGCATCCAAGTGAACCTGGATGCTTTTTGCCGCAAATGAATCCACCACTTTTTGCAAAGAGGTTTGTAATGGAATGGCACCAGCATCTGTGGTGGTGTCCATGCGATCGACTTCAATGAACAGGTCTTTTTGACCGGTGCGTGCACCCATTGCATAAAGGTTCATGCCCGCATAGGTGCCACCAGAAACTTCTGCGCTGTCGGGGATGCCATCACCATCAGCGTCTACGGCAGTGGCGGCCACATCATTACGTCCTGCGGGCGTAGCCCAGTTGACGCTGATCCAGTCTGCATTGGTGTGGGTGTCGTCGATGGCGGTGTTGGGATAAGGCCTGATGATTGACTTGCCATACTCCGTGATGCCGTAAGGCAAGGCTGCCACCGAGCTGCCTGACCATTGACTGGCAGTCACAGGGGCTTGGGCAGAAGTGCCAAACCGCACAAAATCCACGGTAGCAGAACTGCTGTCAAGTAACTCAACAAACCCATTGGCATTCCAAAATGGCACCAGGTTGACGGAACGCAGGTACAGCATTTGGGCGCTGCGTTGTGTGAGGTTGGCTGCGTTGCCAGAGAGCACCACATACCCATTGGCGGGGACGCTGAAACTGGGTAAGGTAAATGTTGTTGTGGAGATGGTGCTGGAAGCAGTTGCATCGGCACTGGTTGATTTAACTTTGTAGGTAGAAAGATTAATGGCTGCGCTGGTCGGGTTAAACACTTCAAACCAGCAATTTTTGTCGGAGTAATAACAGGTGGAAACTTCTGAAATAACCAGGTGTGTCAAATTCAGTGGCTGCACCGTCAAGGTTGCAGAACTGCTGAGGACAGATGTGGTTGCACTGTTGGTCACACGAACCGCGTACAAGGTGTTGGTGTCTGACCGGGTGGTGACAGGGGTGGTGTAACTGCTGGCGGTTGCACCGGCGATGTCACTGCCATTTTTTAACCACTGGTAGCTCAGTGTGCCGGTGGCGCTGGCGGTGACGCTGAACATGGCGGTTTGGGCTTCATACACCGAAAGCGAAGTGGGTTGCGTGGTGATCAGTGGCGCCGAAACAATGACGGCGGCACTTCCACCGCCTCCGCCACCACCGCACCCCGTTAAAGCCATCATGGCAGCGCCAGTGAGCGCGACCATCCAATTTTTCAGACTGATTTCCATATATTCCTTACATGAATTCGCGGGTTTTAAAACAGCCGCGAATTAGAGCCTAAAAACTGGGCCTCTCATATCCCCCAAATGGGGGATTCTTCAATCTAAATTGCGAGTTTTTGCGCTTGCGCAAAAGTGGTTTTTTTGACCCCGCCGCTACCAATCCACCAAACTCAAGCCCACACTGAGCACCGTGCGGCGGCGGTTGTAGTCCACCAGCGAATCACCATAGCCACTGAACAACTGGGTGTGAAAACGCAAGCCGCTGTTGCGGCCGTTGATGCCCGCGCTGCCGAGTTTTTTCATCCATTCAAGTTTGACCGAGCCGTTGGCATCAAAGCGCAGCGAATGGCGCAGCGTCAGGCCCAGGGTGTTGTCTGGGTCTGGGTTCCAGAACCCGGCCACCTCGGCGCGGCCCACCAGGTCGGCTATGTCGGGGTTGTCGTCGTCGGCGGCGGGCTCAGGCAAGCGTTGCCAGAGCTTGGCCAAGATGTTGAAGCGTTGGTCTTTTTCCATACCAGCCATCAGCACCGTGCGGTTCCAGCTGCGTGACCAAGGCAGTGGCTGGCCGTTGGACTGGTGGTTGATGCTGATGCCGCTGTAGCGCAAGCGCCAGCCCATGGGCAGCGTCAGGTCGGTGGGGTAGATGTAGATCAGCTCGGGCTCGTGGTCGGTGGTACGGAACGGGCGCGACAGGTCGCCGCTGAAAAGCTGCCAGTTGGACTGCTGGCTGTAGCCAAACCACAGCGAGTCGCGTTTGAGCGGGTTGTCCTGGGTCAGCAGCCCTTGGGCAATTTTGGTACGCACCGACAGGTTGAGGCGGGTCTCGGTGGTTTTGTAGGGCACCTCTGCGCTGGCAGTATGGCCTGGGGCGGGGCTGCTGGGCAGCGTGTTGACGCTGTCCGAGCCGATCCAGCTCAGGCTGATGGGGCGGTAGCCGCGAATACCAAACGTGCCGCAGTCGCTGCCCGCTTCCAGTTCCCAAAAGCGTGACAGTTCAGAAAATTGCGTGCTCTTGCAATCATGCGCCGCCGGCGCTTGCATGGTGATGATGACGGGTGCTTCAGCCTGCACCGGCGCGGGTATGGGCGCAGCACGTGGGGTGGCAGCTGGCGCTTGCTGCGCGGCCCATTGGTCAAAGCAGCGCAGGCGTGCTGGCGCGTCATCCAGCAAGGCCTGGCATGACGACCACTGTAGTGCTTCGCCAGGGGGCGAATTTTGTTCAGGATTCGCCATTGCAGCCCTTGTGAAAGCGGTACAATCAGCTATCAAAAACAGAGCAATTAAGGGCTTGGCAAAGCGTGCTTTCGTCACGGCTTGAAGCGCTGATGATGAGGCTACGGAGCATTCAGGTAACAACATGAAAATCGTTCGTCTGGTTGGAAGGCCGTTGGGTTGGGGGCTATTGTCGTTGGCCCTGATGATGCCAGAGGCGTGGGCCCAGACCCTGGCCTTGGCCAAGCCCAAAGGCCCGGTGGTTTTGACGGTCAGCGGGCGCATCACGCAGCGCAACACGGCTGCGGCAGCGGTCTTTGACCTGGCCATGCTCAACGCTCTGCCGGTACACCAATTTGCCACCAAAAGTCCCTGGAAAGAACCGGTGCTGACCTACAGCGGCCCGGCACTCAAGACGCTGCTGCAAGCTGTTGGTGCGCAAGGCCAGTCGCTGCGCCTGGTGGCGCTGGACAAGTACGAGGCCAGCGTGCCCATGAGTGATGTGGAGCGCTTCAACCCGGTGCTGGCACTGCGGGTGGATGGCACGCCCCTGACGTTGCGCACCCTGGGTCCGGTCCAGATGATGTACCCGTTTGACCATTTTCCTGAACTCAACGTGGAGCTGTACGCGGGCCGGGCCGTCTGGCAACTGCAGCGCATTGTGGTGGAATGAAGTCGGCAGCACCCGTGCGGCGTGGGTGGGTCTGGCTGCAGGTGCTCAAAGCACCCACGCGCCACGCCTGGCTGGCGGTGGCCCTGGTGGTTGTGCTGGCGGTATCGGGCATGGGTTGGTTTCAATACCGGCAGATTGACCGCGTCACCCAGGCCTCGCTGCGCGGACGTGACAACCTGATCTGGGACTTTTACAAACTTGAACTGCAACTGGCCAACGTGCAGCTGGCGCTGCGCGAGCTGGCGGCACAGCCCACGGAGCCCGCGCTGTTGGCTGACCTGAGCCGTGAATACGAGATTTTTGCCAGCCAGGTGCAACTGCTGCAAACCCTCAACAGTGGCCGGGTGATGCGTGACCATGCCAGCTTCAGCACCGCCTGGTCTGAAGCCCGGTACTACATCGACCAGACTGACGTTTACCTGGTCAGCCAACCGCTGACTTTGACCCCGCAGGTGCTGCAAACCCTGCTGCAGCAAAGCCGTTTGTTGCGCGCGCCGTTGCACCGGTTGGTGCTGGATGCGTACCTGGTCGAAAACCAGCGGGTCAGTGCCCAGCTGGGCGAGATCAGACGCTTCACGCTGTATTACGGCCTGACCGCCACTGTGCTGCTGTTGTTGACGTTGTGGGTCGGCTGGCTGGTGGTGCGCAACCTGTCGCTGCTGCAGCGCCGCCAACAAGAACAAAGTGACCAGTTGCGTGAAAAAAAAGACCTGGCTGAGGGTATAGCGCAGGCCAAGTCGCGGTTTTTGTCAGCCGCCAGCCACGACTTGCGCCAACCCGCGCACGCCTTGGGTTTGTTTGTGTCGCAGTTGGCCCCGTTGGCCACTGATGCCCAGTCCAGACATGTGTTGGCGTGTGCCAATGCGGCGGTGCTGGACATGCAAAACATGCTCGATGGTTTGTTTGATTTGTCCAAGCTGGATGCGCCCTCCACCCAGGTGCAGATCAAGGCGTTTGCACTGGAGTCACTGTTTGTGCAACTGCGCAGTAGCTTTGGCCCGGATGCCGCCGCCAAGGGCTTGCGCTTGCGGGTTTGCCCCACGGCGGCCTGGATTCAGAGTGACCCGGTGCTGGTGCACCGCATTTTGCTCAACCTGGTCAGCAATGCCGTTCGCTACACCGAGCGTGGCACGGTGCTGGTGGCCTGCCGCCGGTGTGGCCAAGACGGGCAACTGCGCATTGAAGTGCGCGACAGTGGCATCGGCATTGCGGCTGAAGAGCACGAAAAAATCTTTCAGGAATTTCACCAGGTTAACAACCCGGGTCGTGATCGGGCCAAGGGCATGGGGGTGGGCTTGAGCATTGTGCAGCGCTGCTGTCGGCTGCTTGGCCTGCGCGTGGCGGTGCGCTCCGCACCGGGTTGTGGCTCGGTGTTTTCTTTTACGTTGGCCGCTGCGCCCAGCCAGGTTTTAGCCGCGCTGTCGGAACCGGCTGCGGCATCCGCAACCGATGCGTTGCATGGTCTGGCGGTGTTGCTGATTGAAGACGATGCCCTGGGTTGCGAAGCCATGGCCGGGCTGCTGCAGTCCTGGGGCTGTGGTGTCACCGCTGTTCATACGGCCGATGCCGCGCTGGCGCAGGGCCGCATGGGGCGCTGGCCTGATGTCATCGTCAGCGACTTCCGGCTGCCTGGTCAACAAAATGGTGTGGACGTGATCAGTGCGTTGCGCACGTTGGCTGGGCGCAACCTGGCGGCTTGCATCATGAGTGGCGACACCGATGCGCAGGTTGCGCAACAGGTGCAACAAGCCGGTCTGGTGTTGCTGGGTAAACCGGTGCGGCCTGCCAAATTGCGTGGGTTGTTGCGCAACCTGATGCGCCAGCCATCCGTCTGATGCCCGCGCTGTTGATCAGCGCACCAAAGCCCGCGCCGCGGCACCGTCAGCCGCCTTTTGCGCAAACTCGGCCCGCAAGGCCCGCAGCTTCTCACGCGGGTCTTCGCGGGTGGTGGCAAGGTCTAGCCCCATCTCGGCAATGAAACGGCTGGGCTGCGCGGCCACCATTTCGCGGCCTTTTTTGCGTTTTTTGGTCCAGCTCACCGCCAGGCTGCGCTGGGCGCGGGTGATGCCCACGTACATCAGGCGGCGCTCTTCCTGCAAGTGGCTGGCCAGGGTGTCGCTGGCGGCCTCTTGCGCCTGCGCGCGTTGCGCGGCAGAGGTTTGGCCCGCATCGGCGTCCACGTTGTCGCGCAGCTTGAAGGGCAACATGCCCTCGGTCACGCCCACCAGCATCACATGCGGCCATTCCAGCCCCTTGGCCGCGTGCAGGGTCGAGAGCGTGACCACGTTCTGATCGGTCTCGCGCTCGCTGATGGTCGAGAGCAGCGACACCGTTTGTGCCACTTCCAGCAGTGATTTGAGTTCACCGGCCTGGTTCGCACCGGTGGCATCTTCAATTTGACCGCCGCAGCGTGCGCTCATCCAGTCGCAAAAATCGAGCACATTGCTCCAGCGTGCAGCGGCCACCTTGTCGCTGTCTTCGCTGTCCATCAGGTACTGCTCAAAGCCAATGGCCTTGAGCCAGTCCAGCAAAAAGGTCTTGGCTGCCTCCGCCCCCAGCGTGTGGCGGGCGCGGAATTCAAGGTCGTTGATCTCACGGCCAAATTCGTGCAGGCTGCCCAAGGCTTTGCCTGAAATGACGGCCCCCAGGCTGCTGGAGAACAGGGCCTCAAACAGGCTGACCTTGTAGCGGTTTGCAAAGTCGCCCAGGTGCGCCAGGGTCTGGTGGCCAATGCCGCGTTTGGGCGTGGTCACGGCGCGCAAAAAAGCCGGGTCGTCATTGGCATTGATCCAGAGCCGGAACCAGGCACACATGTCCTTCACCTCGGCGCGGTCAAAAAAGCTGGTGCCGCCCGACACCTTGTACGGTATGGCAGCTTTGCGCAGCGCTTTCTCGAACGGCTTGGCCTGGTGGTTGGCGCGGTACAGCACGGCAAAGTCCCTGAATTCCTTGAACTGTGGGCCGGGCTGGTTCAAGCCGCTGGCACGTAGACTCTGAATGCGCGCCACGGTGCGTTCAGCTTCGTGCTCTTCGGTGTCGGCATCGACCACACGCACCGGTTCGCCTTCACCCAAATCGCTCCACAGGTTCTTGGGATACAGCTTGGGGTTGGGGCCGATGACGTTGTTGGCGGCACGCAAAATGGCGCCGGTGGAGCGGTAGTTTTGCTCCAGCTTGATGACTTTGAGGGCCGGAAAATCAACCGGGAGCTTGCGCAGGTTGTCCAGCGTGGCACCGCGCCAGCCGTAAATGGACTGGTCGTCGTCGCCCACGGCCGTGAATTTGGCCTGGTTCGCAGGGTTGCCGCCCACCAGCAGTTTCAGCAACTCGTATTGGGTGGCGTTGGTGTCCTGGTATTCATCCACAAGAATATGACCTGCCAGTCCTTGCCATTTATGCCTGACCTGCTCGTGATTTTGTAGCAACTTGAGCGGCAGGCTGATCAGGTCGTCAAAGTCAACGGCCTGAAAAGCGCTCAGGCGCTCTTCGTAATGCGCCATCACTTTGGCAATGATGCGATCGTTGTCGCTGCAGGCGGCTGCCAGCGCGGCGGCTGAATTGAGCCCCTGGTTTTTCCACAGACTGATGGTCCATTGCCAGCTGCGTGCGGTGGCCGCATCGACACTGCCGCCGGCATCTTTCAGGATGCTGGTGATGTCGTCGCTGTCCAAAATGCTGAAGTTGGGTTTCAGGCCCAGCGCCGCGCCGTCTTCGCGCAGCAGGCGCACGCCCAGCGCGTGAAAGGTGCAGATGGCCGCGTCTTTGGCGGCTTTGCCAATCAGGCCCCGGGCGCGTTCGCGCATCTCGGTGGCGGCCTTGTTGGTGAAGGTGATGGCAAAAATGCGTTTGGCCGGCACGCCAGCCTGAATCAGGCGGCCAATCTTGTGCGTGATGACGCGTGTTTTGCCCGAACCCGCCCCGGCCAGCACCAGGCACGGGCCGTGCATGAAGTTCACCGCTTCTTGCTGGGCCAGGTTCAGGCCGGTGGTGGGGGAGGGGGATGACATGGGCGCAGGGAACTTATCCGAAGGGGCGAATCATACCCACAGGCCTGTGTCGATGGGTTCGGTGTGTTCGGTAGGCCAAGTCTGCCAAAATGCAAAGCAGTTCCCTCTCAGATTTTCAGGCAAAAAGCCATGAACGCACTCAACATCACCGATTACACGCACACCTTGGGTTTGCAAGCAAAACAGGCTTCAGCCCTTATGGCTAAAGCATCTTCAGCTACTAAAAATCTAGCACTCAAGACATTGGCCCGCCTGTTGCGCGCGAATGTGGCGGCGCTGCAAGTGGCCAACGCCCAAGACCTGGCGCGTGCGCTGGCCGCTGGCTTGGCCGCACCGATGGTTGACCGGCTCCAACTCAGCCCCAAAGTGATTGAAACCTGCGCCCAAGGCTGCGAGCAACTGGCTGCCATGGCCGACGTGATTGGCGAAATCAGCGGCCTGCGGGAGCAGCCCAGTGGCATTCGCGTGGGGCAAATGCGCGTGCCGATTGGCGTGTTTGGCATGATTTTTGAGAGCCGCCCCAACGTCACCATCGAGGCTGCGTCTTTAAGCATCAAAAGCGGCAACGCCTGCATTTTGCGTGGTGGCTCAGAAGCCATTGAGTCCAACAAGGCCTTGGCCAAACTGGTGCAGCAGGCGCTGGTTGCAGCGGGCTTGCCCGCCAACGCCGTGCAACTGGTGCAAACTACCGATCGCGAGGTGGTTGGCCAACTCATCACCATGCCGCAGTATGTGGATGTGATCATTCCGCGCGGTGGCAAGGGGCTGATCGAGCGCATCAGCCGCGATGCCAAAGTGCCCGTCATCAAGCACCTGGATGGCAATTGCCACACCTACGTCGATGACCCGTGTGACCTGGCCATGGCTGCCCGCGTGGCCGATAACGCCAAAACCAACAAATACAGCCCCTGCAACGCCACCGAGAGCCTGCTGGTGGCACGCGGCATCGCGGCTGAATTTTTGCCGCTGATTGGCCAGATGTACGCCGCCAAAGGGGTGGAGATGCGCTGTGATGCGCAAGCCCTTGCCGTGTTGCAGGCTTGTGAACAAAATAGGCCTCTAGCCCTTATTAAACAAGGGCAAGGTGATACAAAAAACATAGCATTCAAGCTGGCGCTGGCGCAAGAATCAGACTGGTTTGAAGAGTACCTGGCACCGATCATCAGCATCAAAGTGGTGGCGGGGGTGGATGAGGCCATTGCGCACATCAACCACTATTCGTCCCACCACACCGACGCCATCCTGACCCGTGACCACCTGCACGCGCAACAGTTTCTGCGTGAGGTCGATTCCGCCAGCGTCATGGTCAACACCAGCACCCGTTTTGCCGATGGTTTTGAGTACGGCCTGGGGGCCGAGATCGGCATCAGCACCGACAAATTCCATGCCCGTGGCCCAGTGGGCATTGAAGGGCTCACCTCACTCAAATATGTGGTGCTGGGGGCGGGCGAGGTGCGCGCTTGATGCAAAATCCAAGGCTTAAGCGGCGGCGTTCATTTGGTTTTTAAGGATGGCTATGACATATTTCAAACGGCAATCGGTTTTGGTGGTGGCGCTCGGGCTGGGTCTGGCCAGCGGTGCGCAGGCCAGTGCCCAACTGGCCACGCAATACGGTTGCACCAATTGCCATGGGGCCCATTTGCGTGGAGAAGCGCCCAGCTTTGAGCGCTTGGCCGGCAAAATGGCCAAATACAAGGGTGACGACGGCGCGTTGGCCAAATTTGTAGCCGACTACCGTGCCGGCGAAATCCTGCAACACATTGATGCCCATGAACGCCTCAGCACCGCCACCGCCACCGCTTTGTTGCGCTGGCTCGCTGAGGGCGGTCATTAACTCCGACTCGAGCTGCAGCCTGCGCAGGCCGGTGGCCGGCTACTGGCCACTCCTTCTTATGACCTTCTAAGGAATTTCATGGTTCCGCACCTCATCACCGCCCTGACCGGCCCCATCAACGAACTCGAGCAGCGCGTGCTGGACTCCATGCCCGCCATTGAACGCTGGTTTCGGTTGGAGTGGATGGAGCACACGCCGCCGTTTTACAGCTCGGTCGATGTACGCAACGCCGGCTTCAAGCTGGCCCCGGTCGACACCAACCTGTTTCCCAGCGGCTGGAACAACCTGACACCGCAAATGCTGCCCCTGGCGGTGCAGGCGGCGATGGCAGCGATTGAAAAAATCTGCCCCGAGGCGCGCAACCTGCTGGTCGTTCCTGAAAACGGCACCCCCAGCAGCTTTTACCTGGCCAACCTGGCCCAGTTGCAGCGCATTTTTAACATGGCGGGCTTGAACGTGCGCCTGGGCTCGATTGACCCAGCGCTGAAGAAAAACACCAGCTTTGAGTTGCAAAGCGGTGAGACGCTGACGCTGGAGCCGGTGCTGCGCGGCAAGCGCCGCCTGGGCCTCAAAGACTTTGACCCCTGCACCATTTTGCTCAACAACGACCTGAGCGCTGGTGTGCCCGGCATTCTGGAAGAAATTTACGAGCAATACCTGTTGCCGCCGCTGCACGCGGGCTGGCCCACGCGGCGCAAAAGCACGCATTTCAAATGCTACGAAGAAGTGGCCAAGCGCCTGGGCAAGCTGCTGGGGGTTGACCCGTGGTTGATTTACCCCCTGTTTGACCGCTGCGAAAACGTCAACCTGAGCGCTGCCAATGGCCTGGACTGCCTGCAAAACCAGGTCGATCTGGTGCTGACGCGGGTCAAGCGCAAGTACAAAGAATACGGCATCAAAGAAAAACCTTTTGTGGTGGTCAAAGCCGACTACGCCAGCCACCCGCTGGGCTTTGTCACCCTGCGTGATGCCAAAGACCTGAGCGCACTGCAAGAGCGCATTGCCGCGTTCCCCAAGAACGGCAAAACGGGCCTGCAGCCGCATGACTTTTTGGTGCAGGAAGGCGTGCAAACCCAGGAGCGCGTCAACGATGCCGTGGCTGAACCTGTGGTCTACATGATGGACCGTTACGTGGTGGGTGGTTTTTACCGTGTCCACGCCGGGCGTGGTGCGGATGAGAGCTTGAATGCGCCGGGTGCCGGCTACGTGCCGCTGGCGTTCGAGCACAGTGCCCAGTTGCCGCAGCCGGGTGTCAAGCCCGGTGCCAGCGTGCCGAACCGGTTCTACATGTATGGTGTGATCGCCCGCTTGGCGATGCTGGCAGCCAGCTACGAACTTGAAGCGACCAACCCGGAAGACCAGGAAGTCGAGTGACGGCTGTTTCTGACGCAAAATAGCGTTCCCTTATGACATGGAGTCCGGCGGCTCGTTGACGCTGGAAGGCTTTTGGCAACCTCTCAATCGTCGCTTCGCGCGCTCGTCCTGGGCGCAATCGGTGTGGTCTACGGCGACATTGGCACCAGTGTGCTGTACGCCGTCAAAGAAGTCTTTGGCTCCGGCCATGTGCCCTTCACCACCGACAACATCATGGGCGTGTTGTCGATTTTTTTCTGGACCCTCACCGTCATCATCTCGATCAAGTACGTCAGTTTGGTGCTGCGTGCCGACACAATGGCGAGGGCGGCCTGGTGGCCATGCTGGCGCTGGCCTCGCAATCGGTCAAAGACAAGCCGCGCTTGCGCCGGGCGCTGCTGTTTGTGGGCATTTTTGGCACTTGCCTGTTTTATGGCGACGGTGTCATCACCCCGGCCATCTCCGTCTTGTCGGCGGTGGAGGGGTTGGAGGTGGTGTCGCCCAACTTCAAACGGTTGGTGATTCCGCTCACGCTGGTGATTTTGTTTGGCTTGTTTGCGGTGCAAAAACGCGGCACAGCCGACATTGGCAAATTTTTTGGCCCCATCACACTGATCTGGTTCGCCTGCATTGCGGTGCTGGGCGTGTCGCACATCGTGCACAACCCCGAGATTTTGTGGGCCCTGAGCCCGCATTACGCGATCGGTTTCATGTGGGCCAATCCCGGTGTGTCGTTCGTCATCCTGGGGGCGGTGGTGCTGTGTGTGACCGGCGGCGAAGCGCTTTATGCCGACATGGGCCACTTTGGCAAAAAGCCGATTCGCCTGGCCTGGTTTTGTGTCGTGATGCCCGCGCTGACCCTGAATTATTTTGGCCAGGGGGCGCTGCTGCTCAGCAACCCGGTGGCGGTCAAAAACCCGTTCTTCATGATGGCACCGGGGTGGGCCTTGCTGCCCTTGGTGGGCTTGGCCACCCTGGCCACGGTGATCGCGTCGCAAGCCTTGATCACCGGGGCGTTTTCGGTCACCAAGCAGGTCATTCAGCTGGGTTATTTGCCCCGTTTTCAGGTCTTGCACACCAGCATCAAGGAGACTGGTCAAATTTTCATGCCGTTCGTCAACTGGGGCTTGTTTGTGCTGATTGTGCTGGCGGTCGCGCTGTTCAAAACCTCCAGCAATTTGGCGGCGGCCTATGGCATTGCGGTCACGCTGGACATGCTGATCACCACGCTGCTGACTTTCTTTGTGATTCGTTACGCCTGGAAATACCCGCTGTGGCTGTGCGTGGCTGCCACCAGTGTGTTTTTTGTGGTGGATTTGGCGTTCTTTTCCTCCAACATGCTCAAACTGGTCGAAGGCGGCTGGTTCCCGCTGCTGATTGCCGGGTGTGTGTTTGCGCTGATGATGACCTGGAAAGATGGCCGCCGCTTGCTGAACCAGAAATTGCAGTCGGATGCCATTGACCTGACCAGTTTTCTGGAAGCGGTGTTTGTCAGCCCCCCCACGCGTGTGGCCGGCACGGCGGTGTTTTTGACCGCCACCTCGGGCACGGTGCCCAATGCCCTGTTGCACAACCTCAAGCACAACAAGGTGTTGCATGAGATCAACCTGTTTGTCACCGTGCTGAACCATGAAATTCCCTGGATCGGCATGGACAAGCGCCTCAGCATCGAGTCGCTGGGGCACGACTGCTGGCAAGTGGTGGTGAACTATGGCTTCAAAAACGACCCTGACCTGCCCAAGGCGCTGACGCACATGAAAGGGCGAGGGTGCGAAATTGATGCCATGACCACCAGCTATTTTTTGAGCCGCGACACCGTGGTGCCCACCATTGGCAGTGGCATGGCCCCGTGGCGCGAAAAGTTGTTTGCCCAGATGCACCTCAACGCCAGCGGCGCGGCCGACTTTTTGAAACTGCCGAGCAACGCGGTGGTTGAGCTGGGTTCCAAAATTGAAATTTAATGGTCATGTCTAAATCGTCCCCTTCAGCCCTGAACCGCATCCGTCCTGATGTGCAAGCCATGCACGCCTACGCGGTGCAAGATGCCAGCGGCATGGTCAAGCTCGATGCCATGGAAAACCCGCACACCCTGGCCCCGGCCTTGCAAGCCGAGTTGGGGCAGCGCCTGGGCGCAGTGGCACTCAACCGCTACCCTGGCGCGCGCACCCACGACCTGCAAAACACCTTGCGCCACTACACCCAGCTCCCGAGCGGGTTTGAGCTGATGCTGGGCAACGGCTCAGACGAACTCATCAGCCTGCTGGCGCTGGCCTGCGCCGTGCCGCCGGATGCAGCCAATGGCTACCAAAAAG